>NZ_FR890766.1:0-624 GCF_000435935.1 Ruminococcus sp. CAG:57
TATTACAAAGGAAGAAGATATATCGTTTTAATGGAAATAATAGTTGTTTCTTTTCCATATCACATTCGCTCTAAAAAAGCAATAGCTCAAGTTGTTTTAAAGATAAAATCAGCTTTTTATACAAATGCGCAAACATTTCATTGGTAATATTGCTGTAAATCTTAAAGATAATGCATTAGAAAACAACAAGTCTTCATTTATATAAACATAAAGCTGTAATAAGTAAGCAATAAATAAGAAATAAGGATAAGTGGTTCAGTTTTATTTGATCATATATACTCAGTATGTTTACTTATTATTGTTATAAGATAAAATAAGAAGAATAAGCTACTCATTATAATATAAGAAGAAAGCACCGCTTATATTACAAAGGAAGAAGATATATCGTTTTAATGGAAATAATAGTTGTTTCTTTTCCATATCACGTTCGCCCTAAAAAAGCAATAGCTCAAGTAGTTTTAAAGATAAAATCAGCGGATTATACAAACTTATAAGCTTATTCTTAGTGGCATTGCAGGCAAAGCATTATGATAACACTATTTTTCATATATTAAAACAAAGCTACGTAAATAAGCAAATAAATAAAAAAAGAAGAATAAGCTACTCATTATAATATAAGAAGAA
>NZ_FR890767.1:0-571 GCF_000435935.1 Ruminococcus sp. CAG:57
CGACTGAGGATATTTTTCCGTAAAGGAGTCGGTTTTTGAAACTCCGACTATGACAAAGACTTATCAGCAGACGTTTGTTACGGGCAGGGGGCAGCAGTTCGTCATAAATTTGCTGAAGAAATATTATGGGAAGGAGGTTTTGCAATAATGGAGATAATAAGCGTTACTTTACACGATCTGAGAAAAATGAATAACAGCGAGGCTCTTATCCTGCAAGGCTGCGGCGGCGACCTTAAAGAATGGGTTGACGGCATAAACGATATGCTGACGGAAAGCGGAATATTGCAGAACGAAAGTCGATTTGAAAAAGCATATACTTTTAAAAATGAAAATCTGACTTGTCTGCTGTTTCCGTTTGATGACGTTCAGCTTGATGTCGGTAAACTTGCGATGTGGAGATTGCAGACTCACGAGCAGTTCGGCGGTACATGGCTTTCCGATTATGTTCCAAACAGACTTGGCGGTTTTGTTTCAGAAAATGAACAAAAACAGAATGAAGATTGCAGTCCTAAGGAAGAAACCGAAGATTTAGGAATGGAGATGATGTAATGACGTATTTATTCATAGGAAT
>NZ_FR890767.1:616-800 GCF_000435935.1 Ruminococcus sp. CAG:57
TCGGAGGGGTTATCGGATTGACGGTCGGCAGTCTTGCTGCGGCTTTTAAGGCAGCGGAAAAAGAGATCGCACGTCTGGACAAGGAGGTAAGTGATGCACACAAACAGAATTAAAGCTAAAGTTGACTTCAAGTTCTGCCTCGGCAGTATTCCAGCAATGCTGAGAGCCACAAAGCCCGTACTTT
>NZ_FR890768.1:0-1215 GCF_000435935.1 Ruminococcus sp. CAG:57
CTGATAACTGTGATATCCTTAATCGTTATTTGGAGGCTTAATATCATTTTTTGAACTGCTACAACAATGTGGCAGTTCTTTTTATATCCCAAAACAACAAAAAAACGAGGTGAGGTGAATGCCGAATGAACAGAATTTAATAGTTCCAAGCTCGAGTGAAGCTCGAAAAAATGGTGCAAAAGGCGGTAAAAAATCAGGCGAAGTCCGCAGGCGTAAAAAGACTATGAAGCAGGTAATGGACTTCCTGCTTGAACAGCCTGCCAATACCAGGGCGGACTATGAGTTTCTCGTGGAGCAGGGCATTGACCTTAACAGCCTTGACCCCGACTTCATAAATAATATGCTGCTTGTGAATGCGGCTCTTATGGCAAGGGCTAAGCAAGGGGACGTTGCGGCGGTGAAAGAGCTGCGTGACATTATCCGTGATGACGATATGCTCAAGCATAAGATAAAATACGATAACGCAAGGCTCAGGCTTGAAAAACAAAAGCTTGAGCCTGTTTCTATGCCTGATAAGGCGTACAGCGGTATCCCTGCGAGCCTTGTCGCTCCTACGTTCTCGCCTGTCCTGTTCGATATTGCAGAGCAGGAACATTCCGAGTATGTTTTCCCTGGCGGACGTGGTTCGACTAAATCCTCATTCTGCGGTCTGAACGTTATCGACCTGCTGATGAAGAACGAGAATATGCACGCCTGCGTCCTGCGTGCTGTGGCGAATACTCTTAAAGACAGCGTTTATTCTCAGATACTCTGGGCAATATCTGCACTTGGTCTTGATGATGAGTTTGCCTGCACAAAGTCGCCCCTTGAGATCACACGCATTTCAACAGGACAGAAAATATACTTTCGTGGTGCTGATGACCCGTACAAGATGAAGTCTATCAAGCCGCCTTTTGGCTATATCGGCATCGTGTGGTTTGAGGAGCTTGACCAGTTCGGCGGTGAAGAAGCTGTGCGAACGATAGAACAGTCTGTTATAAGAGGCGGCGAGAAAGCATATAAGTTCAAGTCTTTCAACCCTCCGAAGTCGGCTCAGAACTGGGCGAATAAGTACATCAAAGTGCCGAGAACGGACAGACTCGTTACCGAAAGCACTTATCTAACTGTGCCGAAAAAGTGGCTTGGCAAGCCTTTCCTTGATGACGCTGAATTTCTCAAAGAAACCAATCCCACTGCCTATGAGAACGAGTATATGGGCGTTGCAAACGGCACGGG
>NZ_FR890768.1:1271-13637 GCF_000435935.1 Ruminococcus sp. CAG:57
CATAAGAGAGATTACCGACGGCGAGATAGCACAGTTCGATAACATCTATAACGGCGTTGACTGGGGCTGGTATCCCGACCTTTACGCTTTTGTCAGAGTGCATTATGCCCCTGCTCAGCACACGCTGTTCATATGGCAGGAGTACACCTGCAACAAGACAAAGAACATTGATACCGCAAAGCATTTGCTGGAGCTTGGTATCACGGCAAACGATCTTATCACCTGCGACAGCGCAGAGAATAAGTCTGTTGAGGATTACAGAGCATATGGCTTGCTTGCAAGAGGTGCAGAGAAAGGTCCTAACAGCAGGGAGTATTCATATAAGTGGCTGCAATCTCTGCGAAGTATCGTTATAGATAACAAGCGTTGTCCTGTGGCTTGCGAGGAGTTCATCAACTGCGAGTATGACAGGGATAAAGAGGGCAACGTTATAAGCGGCTATCCCGACGGCAATGACCACGTTATCGACGCCGTTCGGTATGCAATGGAAAGAGTATGGAAAAGGCGGGGTCAGTAAGCTATGGGCATTATTTCAAAAATAAGGGAGTGGATAAGCAGAATGCTTTCAAAGTCAGATATAAAGGGCGTTTACGGCATTGATATCGCCGTGACGGACAGTATGATAAGAGCTATTGACAAGTGGGATAGAATGTATGCAGGTAATGCAGCACCCAAGGGAGTTCACTCTCTGCGGCTTGAACACGCTGTTGTGAGGGAGTTTGCAAACACGGCTATCAATGAAATGACCCTGAAAGTTTCCAACGATAAGCTTGATGCCATAATGAAAAACGCCCTTGAAAACCTCAACAAAAATCTGCAAAGAGGTCTTGCAACAGGAGCAATGATAATAAAACCGCTGGGTGCTGATAAGGTGCAGTATGTTCCACAGTCGCAATTTATTCCTGTGGAGTATGACGTGAACGGCAGGCTTATAAAGGTCATTTTCCCTGAAATAAAACGCATGGGCGATAATGATTACCGCATAAGGCTTGAATATCACGCTCTGGACTATGAAAAAGGGCTGACTATCACAAACAGAGCTTTCCGTTCCAATGACGGCGTGTCCCTCGGCGCTGAGATACCTCTCACGGCTGTTGCAGAGTGGGCGGAGCTTATCCCTAAGATAGCCTATCCCCTTATGCTGCGACCCTCTTTCGGCTATTATGTCAACCCTATCGACAATACAGTTGACGGTTCACATTCAGGAGTATCGGTGTTCGCAGGGGCGGAAGAAGTCATAAGAAAAGCTGATATCCAATTCGGCAGGCTCGATTGGGAGTTTGAATCTGGGGAGCGTGCAATAGACGTTGACGAGGCTGTGCTAAGACCTGTGAAAGACCCGTTCACAGGTAAGAAGTGTGCAGAAATGCCTAAGCTCAATGAACGGCTTTTCAGAGGGGTAAACGTGTCGGCTGGCACGAGCGGTGACTTTTATCACGAGTTCTCACCGCAGTTAAGACAGGCGGATTTTATCGCAGGACTTGAAGAATACAAGCGTGAGATAGAGTTTGCTGTGGGGCTGTCCTATGGGGATATCTCAAACCCACAGACAGTTGATAAGACGGCAACGGAGATAAAGTCCTCAAAGCAGAGAAAGTTCGATACTGTCACGGCGATACAGAATAATCTCCGTGTCTGCCTTGAAGACCTCTGCTATTCGCTGGCGTTTTATAATGGGCTTACTCAAAGCGGTTATGAGCTGTCTGTGAACTTCGAGGACAGTATCCTTGCAGATGATGAAACAAAGCGTGCAAGCGACCGTCAGGACGTTTCTATGGGCATTATGCCACTGTGGGAATACCGAATGAAATGGTATAGTGAGGACGAGGAAACGGCTAAGAAAATGACCTCCGACAGCACCGCAGAGGTGATAGAATAATGCTCAAAGCAAGCGAGATAGAGCGAACTTCAATGGTTCTTGATAAACCCCTGCGTGACCTTGAAATGCAGATAATGGAGGACATCGTCCGCAGGATAAAGATAAACGGCGAGATAACACGTTCGGCCGATTGGCAGATATACAGGCTTCACGAGCTTGGAATGAGCAAGCGTGAGATAAAGAAAGCCATTGCCGATAACCTTGACCTCTCCAAAGCTGAGATAAAAGAGCTGTACAATGATATCCTGCAAAAAGGCTATGAATGGGACGATAGCATATACAAGACCAAAGGCAAGGCACGGATACCCCTTGAAGAAAATGAGGGCCTGCAAAGGCTGCTGTCGGCTGTATCGGAGCAGACTTCGGGGGAGCTTAAAAACATATCTCAGTCACTCGGATTTGCAGTAAAACAGCCTGACGGCAAACTTAAATTCACGCAGGCGGCAGACTTCTATCAGCAGAGTCTTGACAACGCCATAATGGGCATAGCAAGCGGAGCGTTCGACTATAACACGATCATAAAGAAAGTCATTTCGGATATGACGAACTCAGGTCTTCGCACTGTGGACTATGCCACAGGCTGGAGCAACAGAGCAGACGTAGCCGCAAGGCGTTCGGTGATGACAGGGCTTTCACAGCTAACCGCAAAAATGAATGAGGACAACGCCAAAGAGCTTGGCACGGACTATTTTGAAGTCACTTGGCACAGCGGAGCAAGACCCTCTCATCAAGAATGGCAGGGCAAGGTCTACAGCAAAAAAGAACTTGAAACTATCTGCGGTCTTGGTACTGTGACAGGTCTGTGCGGAGCGAATTGCTATCACGATTATTACCCCTTTATCCCCGGCATATCTGAGCGTTCCTATACAGATGAGGAGCTTGCACAGATGAATGCAGAGGAGAACAAGCCTGTTAAGTACGGTGATAAAGAGTACACAAAGTATGAAGCTTTACAGCGACAAAGAAAGCTTGAAACTGCAATGAGAGCCCAGCGACAGAAGATACATCTTCTTGAAGAGGCAGGTGCTGATGAGGAAGATATCATCAACGCACGCTGCCGATATCGTGGCACTTCCCAAGAGTATACAAGGTTTTCAAAAGCAATGGGTCTGCCTCAGCAAAGAGAGCGTGTGAATGCCGACGGACTGGGGAATATCGGGGTGGGAAAAACCAAGATAGACTTGACGCAAAAAGATTACAGTGATATAATTGATATGAAAGGTAAGATGTCTGATATAGACGTGCGAAAGTGGTACAGACACCATAACAAAAATATCCCTCAGCTTATCGACAAAAGCAAGTCTATTGAAGAACAGGCAAGACAAGCTTGTGAACTGCGTAATAAGTATCGCTTTCAGGCAAGAGAGTTAATGGAAGATCAAAAAGCTCGTAAAGCCCTTGACCAGACAGACCCTATCATTTCTTTTGAAGACTTGGTGTCAGATAAAATGGCACGAAAAAACATGAGCAGAGAAGATGCTGTAGCAGACACTTTGAAGACCGCTGTAAAAACACGAAGATCAGTAGATAAAAGGTATGGATTGGAGGATCGCAATGAAGAAATATGAATACAATATTTGCACGGCTGCGGACAAAGAAATTTTTGATAAGCAATGTGCGGCATTGGAAAAGCATATTCCAGGCATTGAACGGTCCGATATGCTGACAGATGTTGACGGCTCGCAAACGCAGATATATGAATTAAACGGAAAGAAGATAATCGTACACAACAGTTATTATATTGACGCTGTGTACATTGATTCAGAAGTTGAACTTACAGAGTATTTCAAATGATAATTTTACCGCTTGACTAAGGTCGGGCGGTATTTTTATACCCAAATATCGGAACTAAGCACCTTAACGGGTGCTTTTTTCATACCATTTCGTCCTTGATATGACGTTAAACTGTCAGACTTTCACACCGCAGACAGGGCGGTATATAAGCTATGTAGAAAGGACAAACATATGAAAAACATTTTTGAGATCCTTGCCGCTCTGGGTATCGTTATCCCTGAGGACAAGAAACAGGACATCACAAAACAGGTGGCAGAGAATTATAAGACTGTGGCTGAGTTTGAAAAGGTGAAAAGCCGCCTTGAGGTGGAGCGTGATAACTATAAGGACAGCCTTGATACCGCACAGAACTCTCTCAAAGAATTTGAGGGCGTGGACGTCAAGGAGCTTAACGGCAAAGTCGCACAGCTCACCGCTGACCTTGCTAAGAAAGATACCGAGTATCAGGCGAAGATATCTGATATGGAGTTTGACGCTACCCTTGATAACGCTATCTCGGCAAGCAAGGCAAGAAACGTCAAGGCTCTTAAAGCTTTGCTTGATGTGGAAACTCTCAAAGCTTCCAAAAATCAGGCTGAGGATATCAAGACGGCTATCGAGAACGTGAAGAAAGATAACGATTATCTTTTTGAAAGCTCCGAGCCTATCAAGAACCCGGTTGCTCCCACAGGGACGCCCGCCGCAGGTGAAGTGAGCAAGGAAACCTTTGCAAAAATGGGGTATATGCAGAGGTTGGAACTTAAACGAACAGACCCCGAAAAATACGAACAGTTGAAAGGATAGGATATTATGAAAATGACAAATGGCATTAGAATTTCTATGCAGTATTTCGCAGAGCAGACAAAGATCACCGACCTTATCGACCCTGAGGTAATGAGTGATATGATCGACGCAAAGATAGAGTCTAAGATAACTGTATCTCCCTTTGCAAAGATAGACAGAACACTCGTTGGCGTGCCTGGCGATACTATCACAGTGCCGCAGTACAAGTATATCGGCGATGCAGTTGATGTTGCAGAGGGCGTTGAAGCCGAAACTGTCAAGCTTGAAACAGACTCCACTCAGGCTAAGGTAAAGAAAGCCATGAAAGCGGTGGAGATAACTGATGAAGCACTTCTCAGCGGCTATGGAAACCCTGCAGGTCAGGCGACTTCACAGCTTGCAATGTCTATCGCTTCTAAGGTGGACGCAGACAGCATGGACGCACTTATGAAAGCTCAGCTCATCTATGACGGCTCGGCTTCTGCTATCTCTTACAGCGGCATTGTTGACGCTGTTGACAAGTTCAATGAGGAGTTGAACACCGAAAAGGCTATGTTTATTAATCCTCATCAGAACTCACAGCTTAGAAAGGACCCGAACTTCATTTCTGCCGATAAGTATGACGGCAATGTGGTCATGACAGGCGAGATAGGCAAAATAGCGAACTGCCGTATCGTTCCGTCAAAGAAAGTTTCACTTAACGAGGCTATCCCAGAACAGTATGTGAGAGTTGACAGCGATGCAGAGGGTGCAAAGGAAGTTGTTGCGGACAGCACATCTTCACCAACTGCTTCTCAGATAAAGCTCGGCTCAGTAACGCCTTGTGCAGATGGCTACGCTCCAAAGGTGGGTGACTATGTTGTAAAGAACGCCGCTGTCAAAGCTGGCACTTTCTACATATGCCCTATCATCAAGCTCAACGCTGATACTGAAACAGAGGACGAAACATCAGCTCTGACTATCTACCTCAAGCGTGACACCAACGTTGAAACAGAGAGAAGAAGCACAAAGCGCTGCACAGATATATCTGCTGACAAGCATTACACTGTGGCTATCTCAGACCAGTCAAAGGTAGTGCTTGCAAGATTCAAGAAGTAAAGAGGTGCGGCAGTATGAAAGCATATGCAAGCGAGAGCTATTATATAGGCGTTTATCTTTGCGGCAGAGAGCCTGACATATCTGCCGCTTTTGACTTCTATGCAATGCAAGCCACAAGCCTTATGAAGCAATATACCTTTGACAACGTTGACGAGAACGATATCCCCGAAGAAGTGAAAATGTGCTGCTGCGAGCTTGCGGAGAATATCTTCAAGGCAGAGCAGGAGGGCGGCACTCAGGGGGTATCTTCCGAAAGCGTTGGGGGTTGGTCAAAGTCATATGAAAGCTCAGATATCCGCAGGCAGAACGCTGACAGAGCCGTTCACGATATCGTGTACAAATGGCTCAGCGGAACAGGGCTGCTTTACAGGGGGGTGAGGTAAATGCTTGCAAACAGCGATTGCACGGTGTATCTTTTCGACAAGCAGACAGAGGGATTTGTGCGGAAGTATGCAGAGAAAGTTTACTGGTGTGAGAATAAATCGGGAAGTATCGTGAAAAGCGGTATGCAGACCTCAGACAGCACAAGGGTGTATTTCTATGACGATAATGCACCGAAAACCCCTGCAAAGGATATGCTTGTGAGAGGAAAATGCGAGTTTGAGTTCGATAATCAAACGCCGCAGAGCATATCTGAGAGCATGAAAATGTTCCGTGCGGAGTATGACTTTGTTACGGTAATGAGCATTGATGATTATATGTTCGGCGGTCTGCCACATATGGAGGTGAGCGTGAAATGAAGATAGGTCAGCCTATGGACAGCAGGGCTATCACTTGGGATAAGTCCTTTGCAGGCAAGTATTCAGATCGCTTTGATAAGGCTCAAAAGTTCATTGACGCCGAGTGCATAAGGCATATGGTGAAGTATACACCTACCCTCAGCACTAATCTGAGAAAGTCTGCCACGAGAGGCACAAAAATAGGCAGCGGCAAGATACAGTATCTTGCACCTTACGCACGCTATCAGTATTACGGCAAGCTTATGGTATCATCTGTTACAGGCTCGGCATACGCCCGACAGGGTGAAAAGAAAGTGCTGACGGACAAAGACCTTGTTTACAGCACTTTTAAAGAGCCACTTGCCGGTAAGCTTTGGTTTGAGCGAATGAAAGCCGACAAGAAACAGCAAATACTCAGAGGAGCGACGGCGATAATTGGAGGCAAAGCGAAATGAACATAATCGAGCTTGTGAAAGATATCTTGCAGCAGTTTCCGAAAATATCGGAGGTTTGCAACGATATCCATATCGACTTTACCGACGATACGCCAACAAATTACGGCTTGTCCTCAACAGGCGACAGCCTTATAAGCTCTGATATTCTGGGCGGTCAGACAAGACAGCATAACTTCATTCTCTATGCTGTGTATCAGTCTATGAACGACTTTGACAGAATGTCAAACAGCGGTGTGCTGCTTGAATTGCAGATGTGGCTTGAAAGCTATGCAGACAAGCACCGAGATACCACGTTCACTACCATAACAGAGGGCGAGGAAAGGACAGGCGTTCTTGAAAAGCTCACCTGTGCAAACGGAATGATATACGCAATACCAAATGAAAATACGAACGATACTGTGCAGTATCAATTGCAGATAGCGGCACAGTATCAGATATAAAAGGAGGAAAACATATGCCTGATTATTCATACAAGAGTGGAAAGCTCAACAGAAGTCATCTTCTGCATTATCTTGACACTACATTCGCAGCGGTCGCTTCATCACCAAGCTGGTATCTTCTCGGCAAGGACGTTGAGGACGCAAGTGTGGAGCTCAATCCTGACACTTCCACAAAGAAGAATATTCTTGATGAAACCACAGTTGAGGACAATGGCTATGAGCCTGAGTTCGACCTTGACACATTCTATGCAAAGCCCGGTGACGCACTTTACGAAAAGCTCAAGGATATCATGATGAATCGTCTTACCGGTGATGCCTGCAAGACAAGCGTACTTGAAGTCATCGTTGACAAGACCACAGGTGCGTATGACGCATGGACGGAAGATGTCATAGTCAAGCCGCAGTCTTATGGCGGACCACAGGGGGGCGTAAATATCCCGTTCAACTGCACCTTTGCAGGAAACAGAGTGAAAGGCTCTGTCACTTTTGCGGCAGGCGTGCCAACGTTTGCAAAGGCTACGGAAGAATAAACTATATGACAAACATATGAAAGCACTTCGTTCAGAGCGGAGTGCTTTTTGTTTGCCATAATACAGAAAGGACGATAGAAATGTCAATGCAGTCAATAGATTTTAACAGCGGCAATTACAAAGAGTACGCTATAAACGGCGACGAGAACAGAGTTATAAGGATAAACGTGTCAGACGTTGGTATCATCACAAGGATACAGGACGCTATGAGCAAGGCTGACAATATCGCAGAAGAAGTGTCAGAACGTGAGAAGAACGAGGACAGAACTCAGCTTCTCAAAGAGTATGACCAGCGTGCAAGAGAAATGGTCAATGACATATTTGGAACCGATGTGTGTACGGCGGCGCTCGGAAGCGTGAACGTGTTCTCTGTGGCTTCAAACGGCAAGCCTGTGCTTGTGAACTTCCTTGAAGCGCTTCTTGTTGTGGTGGTGCAGGAGATAAAGTCAGCACAGACGGCGGCTCAGATAAAGCTCGAAGAAAAGGCGGAGAAGTACACCGCACCTGTTATCGCTCATCAACATATTGCTCAGCCTGTGGTCAACGTGGCGGAGCTTTCTGACGAGGACAAAAAGGCTCTGCTTAGGGAGCTGCTGAAATGATAGGCAACTTGCCAACAGCCCTTGAAATAGACGGCAGAGAGTATGCCATACGCTCAGATTTTCGGGCCATACTGCGGATCTATTCAGCCTTTGCAGACCCTGAACTTGACGAGCGTGAAAAGTGCTATGTGTGTCTTAAATGCCTTTACGCTGAGGATATCCCACGAGAGCATTTGCAGGAGGCTGTCAACAAGGCTTATTGGTTTGTGGGTGGTGGAGATGTTCCGCAGGAGAGCGTTCAGCCTGCAAAGACTATTGATTGGGAGCAGGACGAGAGTATTATTTTTCCTGCGGTGAACAAGGCGGCAGGCTTTGAAACGAGGACGGTAAAATATCTTCATTGGTGGACTTTTCTTGGCTATTTCAATGAGATAGGCGAGGGGCTTTTTTCGTCTGTTATAGGCATACGGCAAAAGCTTAACAAGGGCAAAAAGCTTGAAAAATACGAGCAGGAGTTTTACAGAAACCACCGCAATATGATAGACCTTAAACGAAAGCTCTCAGCAGAAGAGCAGAGGGCTGAAAACGAGGACAAAGAGTTTCTGAAACAACTGACGGGAGGTGAATGACAATGGCTGACGGGTGCTTGAATTTTGACACCAACATAAACAAAGAGGGCTTTGAAAAGGGCTTGAAAAGTCTTTCCGATATGGTGGGGGATATCAAGCCAAAGCTTAAAAGCCTTGCAATGGCTCTGACAGCTGCATTCTCCGTCAAGAAGCTTGTGGACTTCGGCAGGCAATCCATAGAAACAGCCTCAGACCTTGCGGAAGTTCAGAACGTTGTTGATACGGCTTTCGGAGAGTCCAAGCAGAAAATGGAGGACTTCGCTGACACGGCTGTTAAGACCTACGGCATTTCAAAGCTCACCGCAAAGCAGACAGGCTCAAACTTCATGGCAATGGCGGCAGGAATGGGTCTTGCCAATGACAGTGCAAGCGATATGGCTATGGCTCTTACGGGGCTGTCTGCGGATATGGCTTCGTTTTATAATGTCGGTCAGGACGTGGCAAGCACAGCGCTGAAATCAATTTTTACAGGCGAAACTGAGACCCTCAAACAGTTCGGTATCGTTATGACGGACGCCAATTTGCAGGCTTATGCACTTTCAAAGGGTATCACGAAATCAACTGCCGATATGTCGCAGGCTGAAAAAGTCCAGCTGAGATACAATTACGTTATGTCGCAAACGGCTCTTGCACAGGGCGACTTTGCAAAGACGTCTGACAGCTGGGCAAACCAGACAAGAATACTTTCTGAACAATGGAAAGAGTTCGGAGCGACTATCGGCACTGTGCTGATGAACGTTCTTCTGCCTGCTGTCAAGGCGATAAACAGTCTGCTTTCACAGCTTATATCTTTGGCACAGGGGGCAGCGAGGTCACTTTCAGAGGCGTTCGGCTTTGAACTAAGCAACAGTGCAGACGAGGCTCAAAGCATAGTGAAAAGCACCTCTCAGGCGGCGGATAATTACAGCGATATAGCCGACAATGCACAACAGACTCAGGAGGCACAGGAAGGATCTCTTGCAAGCTTTGACCAGATGAACAAGCTGAATGATGAGAGCAAGTCAGATAGCACTGGGGTCAGCGGAGCTGGGGAGATAATGCAGCCTTCCGGGACTAGCGTTGAGGTGGATGCGGGAAAGGCAAATAAAAAGCTGTCTGACTTTTTCAAATCAGCAAGAACTCAGTTTGAAAAGCTTGCAGACTATCTTGATAAGAATTTTAAGCCTATTTTCGCTGATATATGGAGCGGACTTGAAAGAGAGAGCATTGAACTTGCTCAGATACTCGGCGGCGTTTTCAGCGATATAAAGTCGCTTTCCGAACCGCTCAAAGCTTATTTTATAAACGATTTTACACCGCTTATGCAGACCGCTTTCAGCACGCTTGGCAAGATAGGCATAGGACTTTTTGACAGCTTCAACAAGGTGTTTTCTGATATCTGGAATGTGGCAGTGTTCCCTATACTGCAAAACTTTCTCACTGTAGGATTACCCCTAATGGCGGATTTTGGCACGCAGGTATGGAACACTCTCGGCGTACTGTTTGATAACATAAAAGAGATCTTCGATACCTTGTGGAACGGCGTTGCACAGCCTGTGTTGAACGCCTTGAAAACACTGTGGTGCGATACTTGGCAGAGCATTTCAGACTTTTGGAACGAGTGGGGACAGCCTATATTTGACGGCATAAACGAGGGTATAACCACCACAAAGAACGTATTCCTCAACCTGTGGGAAACAGTCTTGAAACCTGTGTTTGACAAGCTCATGGACGTGGCTGACAGCGTTTGGACGGAGCACTTGAAACCTCTGCTTGATGAGTTTCTCGACTTTGTTGGAACACTTATCACAAGCGTTCTGAGCATTTACAACAAAGCCATAGCACCCGTTGTGAACTGGCTTGTGAGCATACTCGGACCGATAGTCAGCAGTGTGCTTGGTAAGATAATAAAGACAGTGGGCAATGTCATAAGCAATATAATTGACGCCGTGAAGAACATCATTTCAGCACTTAAAGGCGTTGTGTTGTTCATAGCGGGAGTGTTCACCGGTGATTGGAAAAAAGCTTGGCAGGGTGTAAAGAAGATCTTCAAAGGCGTATGGGACGCACTTGTTGACATAGCAAAAACACCTATTAATTTGATAATCGGGCTTATAAATGGTCTGACAGGTGCAGTTGAGGACGCTTTGAATTGGATAATCGACGGCATAAACGAGCTGAGCTTCACGACGCCTGATTGGCTTCCCGGTGATCTTGGCGGTCAGACATTTGGCTTTGATCTAAGCCAAATTGATATCCCCGAAATACCCAAACTTGCCCAAGGTGCAGTGATACCGCCGAACTCTGAGTTTCTTGCAGTTCTGGGCGATCAGAAGCGTGGCACGAATATCGAGGCACCGCTGGATACTATCACACAGGCTGTTTTGCAGGCTCTTGTGTCATACGGCGGAGCGGGGGGCAACCAGAAGATAAGTGTTACCATACCGCTGACTCTCAACGGCAGGACTATCACACAGATAGTTATTGATGATATCAACGACTATATCAAGCGCAACGGCAGGTCGCCCATAAGGGCATAGGAGGTGCAGAAAATGAAAAGCAGAGGACTTATATTCGGCAGCGAAAGGGTCGCCACACCTGCGGAAGTGAGCTTTACAAACAACAAGATATGGTCGAACAATGCAGGGCGGACGGCTAACTGCAAAATGGTGGGCGATATAAGAGCCATAAAGAAAACTGTCACGCTGAAATGGTATCATCTCACAGGCGAGGAGACGGCAAAACTCAATGAGTATATCTCCAACGTTGACAGTCCGTTTTTCAGTATCACGCTCCTTGATGAGACATTTCAGGAAAGCACTTTTGACGTTTATGCAGGCGACCCCACCTATGAGGTTTTCGGCTGGGACGAGAACAAGCAGTTCTGCAAAGGCGTTGCGGTGGACTTGATAATGCAGTAAGGGGGCGTTTGAATGTACAAAACAGGGGAGCTTGTGGCACAGCGTATCGAGAGCTATTGCCGTACTTGGCGACTGTGGATAGATAATGCAGAGGGTGTTATATCAGGCGACAGCATTATGTCAGCTGACAGCTCAATGCAGGCAACATCACTTTCAGACGACATCGAGCTGGGCGCAGTATGTTCACAATCGTGGAACATGACCATAAGTGCCACTGAAACAGCGTTTCTCGGCAAAGAGTATGACACATATCTATATCTCGTAGACTACGAAACTAGCGGCATACTTTCAGACGAAAAGATACCAATGGGACGTTTCACCTGCGTAAAATCAAAGAAATCGGGCGGCAGTGTCCAGCTGACAATGGCGGACAGGCTGTACTTTTCGGATAAGTCATATGTACCTCACATACCTATGCCAAACTGGAATAAAGCAGTCGAGGACGACATTTGCAGACAATTAGGATTGCAGAACGGCAATGACTACACAGAGGTGCGACTACTGCGTGACAAGAACGGCAGAAGGCTGATAGATAAGAACGGCAAGGTGCTGTACTCAAAGTATTTCTATTTCAAGGTCAGCTCAGTGCCAAAGGACGTGACCATGCGCCAAATGTTG
>NZ_FR890768.1:13697-14668 GCF_000435935.1 Ruminococcus sp. CAG:57
GTTTGGTTATGTTGACAGGTACGGAAAGTACGTCCGAAAGTGGTATGGCAAGTCTGTGAAAACATTGGATAACAACACAATAGACCTGCCAACACTGTCTGAAAGGCAGAACGCTATCGTGGGCATTATCTGCAAAGTGAGTGATGATGTAACGCTGTCGCTTGGTGTGACAGATACAACACGAGGGCGTGTGCTGGAATTTGAAAATCCATACATGACCGAATCACTTTTGCAATCTCTGTGGCGCAGGATAGGAGGTTTTTCGTGGTACACCACTGAGCTATACCACAGACTTGGTGACCCACGTTTCGACATAGGTGACGTGGTGACCTACACCAACGGCGCAGACAGCTATGACATACCAATAACGAATTTAGGATTTACCTTTGACGGCGGACTTTCAGCAGACATTTCTGCGGTAGGTCTGAGCGTTGAAGAACAGCTTTAAGGGGGCGAGATAATGGCTGATGAAAATGTGACATTGGCGCAGGATATCACCGAAAACGATTATCCGATGCAACACGCAGGTGAGGAAATCGATGAGATACTGAGCCGAGCCGGCAAGATACACTATGGTACTGTGGAATACAAGATGACGAAAGCAAATGCGCTTATGCGGATACCGCTTGAACTGACCTTTGCGCCTAAGCAGGTTATAGCAACGCTACGGCAGACAGACACACCAACACCATACAAGACGTTCTGTACTCACGTTAATGGGTCGGGAAAGTCGTACTATCTGAACGTCTGCATGGGATCTAATAACGGGTCAACAGTGGAAAACGTGCCGACAGGAACATACTATGTTGATTACATTGCAATAGAGTAAAGAGGGGTGATTAAATGACAATAACACTAAACACAGACTACGACGTAGCCCTAAGCACAGCCCTACTGGGTTATGTCGGTGAAACAAATGCAAGACCCGTGTCGGTCGAAGGGCTGACAGTAGACGGCGCAGACCGCTATGT
>NZ_FR890769.1:0-22302 GCF_000435935.1 Ruminococcus sp. CAG:57
CAGCGAGAACGGCATTGCAGGCGTGAACTTCATCAAACGGCTTGGCGATGAGATTACAAAGAAGATAAAGTAGACAGTAAGACAGCCGACAGGGGTTATTCCTTGTCGGCTGTTTTCATATCATCTTTTATTAATTTATTGATGTATCCGTTCAAGCTCATGCCCTGGCTTTCTGCATAATTTTTTATTTCTTCACGTTCACCCTTTTTAACCAGCACTTTTATTTGGTCATATGTTTTGGCACTATATTTTTGTACCGCTTTGTTGCTTGCTTTTGTATATGCCATAAATTCACCACCTTTTAAGATATTATACCACTTTTATATATTTGTAACAATATACATTTTATACAAATATATTGGTACAACTTTGTTGAGTTTGTCTATTGATATATTGGTACAGATATAATATAATAATATCAGAAAAGAACGAAAGGGGGCGGTTAAATTGGACAAGAAAATAAAAAAGCTTGTTAAGCTGGTCCAACAACTTAACAAGCTAATGATCGAGATAATCGGCTTGATTGGCTACATCTTGATCATAAAAGATTTACTTAAATAAGTAAATTCGGCAGAAAGGAGAGTTGACCGCTCTCCCAACTGCTTGAATTATACCACAAAAACGAAAGGGTGTCAATATGAAAAATGATATTTTCAAACTTTGCAAAGAGCTGCTCAAGCTTGGCGGATTGATACTTGCAGTAGCGTACCTGGTGTTAAGATAATTCAAGGAGGTAAATAACATGAAAGTTACAGTTGAAAACGAGAAAATCAAGGTCAACAGTCCGTACAACAAAAGCTTTGTCGCAGGGGCAAAGCAGATACAGGGCAAGTGGAATGCCCCTTGCTGGGTCTTCCCAGAGGAGAACAAGGAAGCCGTCAAGGCGTTGCTTATTGAATGCTACGGAGAGTGTGGAGAGCTTGGTGCGGTCAGCACTGTCACAGTAGATCTTGACCTCGACACTTATACAGAGGGCTACGAGGACGGAGAAATCAGAGTTGGCTCAATCGTTGTTCTGAAAAGACTCTATCGTGATAGAGAAGTTATTTTCTCTGACAATGCAATGCTTATAAACGGTGGCTTTGCCACTTCGGGCGGCTCTGCCAAAAATCCCAGGATATCAGCTGATGAGGGTACAATCGTTCGTGTTAAGGGTGTGCCTGAAACAATTTACAGTAAGATAAAGGACCATGAGGGCGTTAAGCTCGTATCTGATATAGACGTGGAAAGCTTAAAAGCAGAGCGTGAAAAGCTTCTCAAAAGAATTGCCGAAATAGACGGCTTGCTTGCGCTATGAAAGCGGCGGTCTATATAAGGGTGTCAACGCTGGACCAAGCACGAGAGGGGTATTCCCTCTCTGCTCAGCGAAAGACACTAACAGAATGGTGTGCCACAAGAGGTTATGAGGTATACAATGTGTATGCCGACGAGGGCATAAGCGCAAAAGATATTACACACCGCCCAGCGTGTCAAGCTATGCTTGAAGCGGCGTATAACAGTGAATTTGATATCATACTGATATGGGCGTTGAGTCGTTTCACAAGGTCCGTTGCAGATTTGTACGATACATGGGCTAAACTGCAAAAGCGTAACGTCAGCATAATAAGTTGCACAGAGGGTTTCGACACATCTACACCGACAGGGCGTGCTATGATGGGCGTACTTGGTGTTTTCGCCCAAATGGAGAGAGAATTGACGGCTGAAAGAGTTTCGTTTGCTTTAGCTGAAAGAGCTTCACAGGGGAAGCGGACTTGCTCTGACGTTTTAGGCTATAACCTAGACGGAAAGGATAGTCTTACTATCAATGAAACAGAGGCAGAAGTTGTTCGGTTAATTTTCCAAAAGTTCATTGAGTATCAGTCCTATCTACCTGTAGCTGAGATAGTCAACGCAATGGGACATCATGGGCGACGAGGAAGTTCATTTAACGCTGAGTCGATAAAGAAAATAGTAACACGCCCTGTTTACATCGGCTATTATAGCTTTAAGGGGCATTTATATCAGGGTGATTATGAGCCGTTGATATCGGAAAAAGATTGGAGGCATGCGCAACGTATTGTTCAGAAGATACGTTGCGGTCGGAGAAAGTATATCAGATAGTAGTTCAGCCGTCTCGGAACAATCTGAGGCGGCTGTTTTTTTCTATCTTTGAAAAAAATATAAAAATTTGAAAAGTATCGTGGGAAAAATATGTTGCGGTCTCCCGCAACCAGTTTCAGGACTATCGTTTGATAGTCCTTTTTTCATGCCCAGATCACCCACAAATACCACAAAAAGATCGGCCAGTAATCCCATTTTGGATCTACTGACCGATCTTGCTGTTTATTCACTTGCACAAAACATAACGCCAGCCTTAAATCAACGTTCCTTGTCCGTCAGCTCAAACCTGATACTGTGCAGGTCAAGCCCATTCTGCGCAAAGTATATCCTGAAAGTTGTGAAGCGTGAGAACATAGGCGTTTCCTTTTCCATTGAAACAGCCTTGCCGCCAGTGCCGTTGAACGTGAACGTACCCACCGCAGTTCCCATGCTGAACAGCGTCATAGGTATCTGCGCAAGCTCACTCTGCGTAGAACTTGCCGTAACTATCACCCTGTAAATACCGAAGTTTGACAGGTCAAGAGCAAAGCTATAAGAAGTGCCTTTCTTTGTGTCAACATCACTAAGGTCAAGAGTTATGTCACGGTCTACCTTATAAAACTGTACAGGCTTGTCGTCCTCCTGCTCCTCGTCCTCTCGGTTTATCACCTTGACAGTATCTCCTATACCCTCCGCACGCTTAAGAGCATTAGTGTGAAGAAGAAATCCGCATATGTTCGCCGCATTTCTCTGAAGCTCACACCTCTCTATACCGCCATTTTCAAGGGCAACAAGCGTGTTGTCGTCATTCTTTTCTCCGTCAGGACAAACCATGTAAACATCGTTCTGCGCCCTAGCCATAGCTGCAAGATCCGTCTTGTCAGGCTCTTTTCCACGAACGTTTATGTTCGCCCACCAGTCCGTCATGGTGAAGCCCTTGAAGCCCCATTCCTCACGAAGTATCACTGTGTTAAGGTCAAAGTTTCCTGCCGTCCACAAGCCGTTTACTATGCCATATGTGGTCATAACAGAGGAAGCTCCTCCCTCTTTTACCGCTATCTCAAAACCCTTTAGATATATCTCCCTGAGTGCTCTTTCCGATACCACCGAGTCGATAAAATGCCTGTTTGTCTCACGATTGTTCGCACAGAAGTGCTTTATCGTACCTGTCACCCCTGCACCAGCCATGCCCTTTAACTCAGCCGCCGCCATTTTGCCCGTAAGAAAAGGATCTTCCGAGAAATACTCAAAGTTTCTGCCGTTCAAAGGGTGTCTGTGAATGTTCATTCCAGGGCCAAGCAGACAATCCACCTTGTTAGCCGCCATTTCAAGCCCCATAAAAGTGAAAAGCTCACTTGTAAGCTCCTTGTTGAACGAAGAAGCTATCATAGTACCGTTCGGCAGGCTGAAAGCCTTTGTGCCGCAGTCAAGTCTCATGCCCGACGGACCGTCCGAACAGCAGCCAGCAGGTATGCCAAAGCCATTGAGATTTTCCGACACTCCCCCGAACGCCGATGCCGTACCAGCCGTGACCCTAGGGCTTCCCATGCCCTCGCCCCTTATAATGCAGGAAAGGTCATAGTCTGAAAACTGTGCAATAAATTCGTCCATTGTGTTCTTGCCGTTCTTAACGTCCCAAAGCTTTATGCCCTTGTCACCAGTGTATGCTATCTCTTTCGGAAGCTTCTCCAAACGCCTTGCACTTTCGTCTACCTCAGATACAGGCACAGCCTCTCTGCCAATGCTGAAAGCTCCGCCCTCGCAAACAGGCTTTATCCTCTCAAAACTCTCCACAGGAGCAAGCGACTGAGTGAGCCTTTCTGTTACCAGATCCTCACCCTGCTCAAAACTGCAAGCATATTCAGCACTTCTCACGTCACTGCCCACATAGAATTTATATTCCCCTGCTTCAAGCACATAGCATGACTTGTTGCCCGTCACACCCGAATCGTCATAAGAAGCAAGCTTTGCGATATCCACTGCTATCTCAACCACCTGCTCTTCCTGCGGTACAAGCTCCCTGGTCTTTTCAAAGCCGCAAAGCACTCTAGCCGCCTTGCCGAGCCTTCCCTGCGGAGCTTCGCAGTAGACCTCTATTACCTCTTTGCCCTTGTAAGAACCGATATTTTTCACCGATACAGAAAGCTTCACAGCCCCCTCTGTTATCTCAGCCTTTTCCGTCTTTATCTCAAACGCAGTGTATGAAAGACCAAATCCGAACGGATAAAGCACCTTTTCTTTAGCAAAAGTCTCAAAATAGCGATATCCCACATAAATATCCTCAGCGTAAATATCCCTGTTTTCCTCCCTGCCGAAATTAGCGTCCGAAGGGTAGTCCGACACCTTGTATGCGATAGTGTCAGGAAGCTTTCCGCTTGGGCTGACCTTTCCTGTCAAAACGTCTGCCGTACCCTTTCCGCCTGTCATTCCCCCCTGCCAAACATAAAGCACAGCGTCAGGGGCAATTCTGTTTATGTCGGTCATATCAATGATATTTCCCACGTTAAGAAGCAAAACAACTTTTTTGTAATTCTCCCTCACCACCGTGAGCATAGCTATCTCGTCATCGCTTAGCAAATAAGAGCCTGCCTCCAGCCTGTTGTCCTGCTCCTCGCCTGCCGTCCTGCCTATTATCACAATGGCAGTTTCACAGCTTTTTGCAGTTTCTTTGACAAGCCCCTCGTCAAGTGGCATCTCTTTCTGCGACCAAGGCTCTCCGCCCCAGCCCTCGCCTAAGTCGAATGGGTTTTCCTTGTCCCATTTTCTGTATGTGTCAAGAAGTTTCTCATTGACCTTTACGCCATTATCAATAAGCCCGTCCAGAATGTTCACTACCTTAGTAACGTTCACCATTCCTCCCGAGCCTGTTCCACTTTTATAATAATGAAACTGTATGCGTCCGAAAACAGCCACCTCTTTGTCTGTATCAAGTGGCAGAGCATTATTTTCATTTTTGAGCATAACGATTCCCTCAGAAACCATTTTCGCCGCAGTATCAAGATATTTGTTCCAATCAAGTATTCTTTCCATAGCTTTCACCTTTCCAAATTTTCTATTGAATTTCAAAGTGTATTATAGCACAACCCTCCCACCTATTCAATAAAGATACTATGAACAATGGGTTTACTTTTTATATAACATATCCTGTCCTAAGGAAAAATATTGCACAATGTGTTTATTTGTGCTATAATGAGTATATATGACTGCACCGCACGCTTCTTGTTCGGTGTTCCTTATTAAAAAAATTATTGTCGGAGGGGTAAAAGTGGATAATATCGTCACTGTCGGCGGACACATAAACGCATCTATAAACTTTGCCATGCAGCAAAACTATGTCCCTGTCATAAGAAGCCTTGTAGTAAATAACAACTCAGAGGAAGTCCTTGAGAATATCAGCCTTAAAATAACCTTTGAGCCTGAGTTTGCAAAGGAATTTACATATTATATCGGCTCTATCCCCGCAAAAAGTTCTGCCGAGATATCCCCTGTGAGAATATCTACCAACACAGATCTTCTTTTCTCTCTTACAGAAAAAATGGTGGGCAATATCACCATTGAGGTGCTTCAAAAGGGTGAAAATATCTTCACCTATCAGAACACTATAGAGCTTCTCGCCTGCGATCAGTGGAGCGGTTTGAACATAATGCCTGAGATGATAGCCGCATTTGTTACGCCAAATCACCCTGCGCTCTCCCCAGTCATTCATGACGCTTCCACGTTCCTGAAAAAGTGGAAAGGCGACCCCTCTTTCACAGGCTATCAGACCAACAACCCAAACAACGTGAAGCTTCAAATGGCAGCAATTTTTGCCGCCCTTGTTCAGCAGAAAATAGTCTACAACGATCCCCCTGCAAGCTATGAAGTCATAGGTCAGAGGATACGCCTGCCGCATAAGGTCTTGGAGCAAAAAATGGGCACTTGTCTTGACCTTGCAGTGCTTTATGCCGCCTGCCTTGAAGCGGTGGGACTTCACCCTCTGCTGTTTTTCATGACAGGTCACGCATTCTGCGGCTGTTGGCTTGAAAACGAAACTTTCGCAGATTGTTGCGTTGACGATGTTTCCGCCATTGAAAAGCGCATTGCAGAAAATGCCGAAGAAATGCTCCTTGTGGAGTGTACAGACTTTGTTGACAGCAACGTTCACGATGTCGAGCGTTTCGACCATGCCATGAAACACGGCAAAGACCATATAAGCAACATGGAATTTCAATGCGTCATAGACATTATCCGCACCCGTGGAAGTGGCATAAGACCTATCCCACTGCGTCCCGAGCAAACCTATTCAGGTCTGCAGCTTGCAGAAGAATCCGACAAGCCAAAAGAGATGCTCGCCCCCTCCGAGCTTAACAGCTCGCTTCTTGGCAAAGTGGCAGAGGGCAACGATAAACCCGTCACAAAAATGCGCATATGGGAAAGAAAGCTTCTTGATTTCAGCCTGCGAAATTCTCTTTTGAACTTCCGTGTCACAAAGAACACCATGCAGCTTATGACCGCCGACCTTGGAAAGCTTGAGGACGAGCTTGCAAGCGGAAGTGACTTCCGTATCATGGAAATACCTACCGAGTGGACAGTTTCCACTCGTGACGCAAAAATATTCGCTATCGAGAACGAAAAGGACCTTGTGACAAATATCGCCGAGAACGAGTTCAAAAACAACCGCATAAGAACGTTCCTTAATGAAGCCGACCTTGACTCCGCCCTTAAAAGCCTCTACCGCTCCGCAAAAGTAAGCATGGAGGAAAACGGCAGCAACACCCTTTTCCTCGCTCTGGGACTTCTCCGCTGGTATGAAAGCGACCTTTCCGAAAAGCCACGCTATGCCCCTTTGGTGCTTATCCCTATAGACATCGTCCGCAACACACGCAATAAGGGCTATATAATAAGGAGCAGACAGGAAGAAACTCAAATAAACGTCACGCTTCTTGAATATCTCCGCCAAGACCACGGCATAAGTATCACAGGTCTTGACCCTCTCCCACTTGACGAACACGGCATAGACCTGCCACTTGTTTTCAATACTATCCGTCAGGCGGTTATGGGCAAAAAGCGTTGGAACATCGAGGAATATGCCTTTATCGGTCTGTTCTCGTTCAGCCAGTTCGTAATGTGGAACGACCTTCGCAACCGCTCAGAGGAGATAAGCCAAAACAAGGTGGTGTCCAGCCTTATGGCTGGCTCTCTCACCTATGCCCCCGAGGATATAAGCATAACCCCTGAGAATATTGATTCCGACCTTGACCTTGAAAACATGGCAGTGCCAATGAGTGCAGACTCCTCACAGCTTGCCGCCATTGCCGCAGCAGGAAGCGGACAAAGCTTTGTTCTTCATGGTCCTCCGGGAACAGGAAAATCTCAGACTATCACAAATATGATAGCAAACGCCCTCTATAATGATAAAAGCGTGCTGTTCGTCGCAGAAAAAATGGCAGCCCTCAACGTGGTGCAGAAACGTCTTGCAAACCTAGGGCTTGACCCGTTCTGCCTTGAACTCCACTCAAATAAAACAAACAAGACCACTGTCCTTGCAGAGCTTGACAAAGCCCTTGAAGTGGGCAAAATAAAATCTCCCGAGGAGTATTCAGCCGAAGCCGCAAGGCTCAAAGCTCAGAAAGCCCAGCTCAACGATACCATAACCGCACTTCACGAAAAGCGTAACTGTGGTGTGACCCTTTATGAAGCTATATCAGCCTATGAGCGCAGTATATCCGAAAAAGACAAAATATCAGTTTCAAAAGATATCTTCGCAAACCTGGCAAAAGAAACTCTCGACCGCTTCAGCAACCTTGTGCATAGATATTCAATAGCCATAGCCGAAACAGGCGACTTTGCCAACTTCCCACTTAAAGATATCGGCATTACATCATATTCTATGGAACAGCGTGACAAGTTCCACACCGAAGCCGCCGACCTTGCCCAAAAAGCCACCGCTTCCTCTCAGTGCGCACAAACTCTCGCACAGGCTTATAGCTACAGCGGCGACCTTGACAAGACAGCAGTAAAAATGCTTTCCCACATATACAAAGCTTCCACTGCTGACGGTGAACTTCTTGACGGACTTCTCTGCGCACCTCACTATGATATCACCCTGCAAAAGATCAAAGATACTCTTGCCATAGGAAAAGAGTATACCGCTCTCTGCACCGATATCCTCAGCCATTTTGAAAAAAGCATTTTTGACCTTCCTGCGTCAGAATCGAAAATGCTCTATAAGCAGGCAGAGCAAAGCTGGTTTTTGCCAAAAGCCATAAAGCTTGGAAAGCTCACAAAGGGAATAAAGCTCCACGCCAAAGACCCTGCTTCCGTTACAAAAGCAAACCTTGGTGAAATTCTCGATAAGCTTTGCACCATAAGCGAAAAGAAAGACTTCCTGCGAAGCCTGCCGTCAGATGTAACAGCGCTTCTCACAGGTATTTACATGAACGAGCAGACCGATTGGAATGTCCTTGAAAAAGCCGTTTCAAAAACCGACAGCATTATGAATGCCATTAAGCAGAAAGCGGGTGCTGACCTTGCACAAATGGCTCAGACTATCGGAAAAGCAAACTGCACTTCTGAAGGACAGGCTCTCTCCTCGTTCCTTGAAAAGCTTTCAGCCTTTGAGGACAACTTCTCAGCCAACATGACCGCCATAGAAGCAAGTGCAGATTGGCTTGGCTTATCTGCAGAAAAGCTTAATACCTATGCCGAAAACGCCGATAAGCTTAGATACGCCGCCCAGTTCAACAGCGTTGACAAAGAGCTTTCAGACAACGGACTTTCAGGTGTCAGCGAAAGCTACCGCACAGGCAATGTTGACAGCGAAAACGTAGAAAAAGCATTCTCCTGCACGCTAAACTATCAGCTTGCACTTATGATAATAAACAGCGATAAACGTCTTAGCCAGTTCAGCAGTAACAGTGCAAACGACCTTATCACACAGTTCAAAGACACTCTCGATAAATTCTCACGCCTGACTATACAGGAGCTTTTGGCTCGTCTTTCCGCAAAAATACCTGCCCAAGGCTCAGCCTGCGCTTCCACCTCTGAAATGGGCATACTCAAACGTGCCATAAAGAGCAACGGCAGAATGATGTCACTTAGAAGCCTTTTCGATAAAATACCAAATCTTCTCCGCAAGCTCTGCCCTTGTATGCTCATGAGCCCCATATCAGTTGCACAGTATATAGACCCGTCATTCCCGAAATTCGACCTTGTTATCTTTGACGAAGCTTCACAGCTGCCAACAGCCGAAGCCGCAGGCACTATCGCAAGGGGCGAGAACGTTGTTATTGTGGGCGACCCTAAACAGCTCCCACCAACAAACTTCTTCTCCTCAAATCGGATAGACGAAGAAAACAGCGAAAAAGAAGACCTTGAAAGCCTCCTTGACGATTGCCTTGCTATCTCCATGCCGCAGCAGTATCTCAAATGGCATTATCGTTCACGCCACGAGAGCCTTATTGCCTACAGCAACATGAAATACTATGACAATAAGCTTCTCACATTCCCGTCCCATAACGACCTCATTTCAAAGGTGAGCATTATCCACCCCGAGGGTCACTATGACAAGGGCAGAACAAAGCAGAACAAGGCGGAAGCAAGAGCCGTTGTTGACGAGATAATAAGACGAATGAGCGATGAAAAGCTCCGCAATGACAGCATAGGTGTTGTAACATTCAGCTCCGTTCAGCAAAATCTCATTGACGATATGCTCTGTGAAGAGTGGGCAAACCACCCTGAGCTTGAAGAACTTGACAGAAAGTCACCAGAGCCGGTCTTCATTAAAAACCTTGAAAACGTTCAGGGCGACGAACGTGACGTTATACTCTTCTCCGTCGGCTATGGTCCTGACGAAAAGGGACAGGTTTCAATGAACTTCGGCCCTCTCAACCGTGACGGCGGCTGGCGAAGACTTAATGTAGCAATATCCCGTGCAAGAAAAGCCATGATAGTCTACTCTGTCCTCCGTCCTGAGCAGATAGACCTTTCAAGAACACGTTCCGAGGGCGTTGCAGGACTTAAAGGCTTCCTGGAGTTTGCCGAGCGTGGAAAGCTTGCCGTAACAGCCCACAGCACCACAAAAAGCACAAGCGACAGCACGGTAACAGAGTGTATCGCAAAAGCCATAAAAGAGCTTGGCTATGGGGTGAAATGCAACATCGGAAGCTCCGAGTTCAAAGTTGATATCGGCATAATCGACCCTGACAACGAAAAGGAGTATCTCTTGGGAATACTCCTTGACGGCGAAAACACTCTCCACAGCTCAACCGCACAGGATAGATTTATCCTACAGCCAAGCGTGCTTAACGGTCTTGGCTGGAATATCCTGAGAGTGTGGACGCTCGATTGGTTTGACGATAAGGACCGAGTTCTGGGAAACATAAAAGCCGCCATAGACAGCGCACCAAAGCATGAAGCCGAAACCGCTCCCCCCTCAAAGCCTGCCGTCTATTCCACATCGCAGTTTGAAAGAGAAGAAGCTTCCGCCCTCACATCAGCCTTTGCACAGCCCTATGTGACCGCAGATATTGGCATAATGGGTACATCTGATGACTTTTATAAACCCGAAAACAAGCAGAAAATAAGGGAAACAGCCGAAAAGATAATCGCTGTCGAAGCACCAATAAGCGAGAAGCTTTTCATGAGAAAAGTTTTCACCGCATGGGGCATAACACGAAGCGGCTCAAGAGTGGAAAGCGTCTTTGCCGATGCCGCACAAGGCGTTTCACCATTTGCCACAGCCGATGAAAACAGAGTTTTCCTTTGGAAAGAGGGGCAATCCCCTGAAAGCTATTCTATCTATCGTACAAGCGACGATACCAACAAGCGAAGCATGGAGGATATCCCCTCCGAGGAGATAATAAACGCCGTGAAAGAAGTGCTTTGCCAGCAGATAAGCCTTTCAGAAACCGACCTCGTAAGAGAAACAGCCAAGAAATTCGGCTACACAAGAGCTGTGGGCATAACGGAGAGCGTAATAAGCTACACCCTGAAAAAAGCTCTCACCGCAGGTCTTATCAAAAAATCAGAAAGCGGAAACATCTCCGCAAAATAATACGCAAACAAACCAAAACCACCGCCGAGAGTTTTCCTCCCAGCGGTGGTTTCTATTCATATCAGTATTTCCATTTCTCCGAGCAAATCTGCATCTCAACCATGTGCTTGTAGATACCGTTGGTCTTTTTAAGCGCCTCAGGCGAGCCTGTCTCAGCCACCTTGCCGTCTTTAAGCACAACTATCTTGTCCACACCGTCAACAGTTCTCATTCTGTGTGCTATTATAAGCACAGTCTTGTTCTGTATAAGCTTTGCAATAGACTCCTGTATAAGCGACTCGTTGTCAACGTCCAGAGAAGCCGTAGCCTCGTCCATAAGAATGATAGGAGCGTCCTTTAGAAATGCCCTCGCTATGGATATACGCTGTCTTTCACCACCCGAAAGCTCCGAGCCGTTCTCTCCTATCATGCTGTTCCACTTGTCAGGCATCTTCTCAACAAAGTCCTCGCAGTGTGCAAGCCTTGCCGCCGCCATAACCTCCTCGTCCGTTGCGTCCTTTCTGCCTATCCTGATATTCTCCATAACAGTGTTGTTAAACAGCGTTACATCTTGGAAAACGATAGAGTAAAGTGACAAAAGCTTCTCAGGGTCAACGTCTGCAACATTCATTCCGCCAACAGTTATCTTACCCTTGTCATTATCCCAAAATCTTGCCGCAAGCCTTGCAACAGTGGTCTTTCCTCCGCCAGACGGACCGATAAGCGCTGTTATCTCCCCCTGCTTTGCAGTGAAGCTTACATCGGAAAGCACCTGCTCTTCGCTCTTGTATGAGAAAGCAACATGGTCGAATGTGATATCATAACCCTTGTTGTCAAGCTTATCACTGCCCGACTGCTCCTCGTGCGAGAGTATCTCGTCCATACGCTTGCAGTTTGCGTCTAGGCTTATTATAGCAGCCAAATTCTGAAGCGCTATCTGAAGTGGCTCATACATTCTTGTTACCACCAGCAGGAACATAAAGAACGTCAGCACCGTTATCTCACCCTTTACAAGAAGCGAGCTTCCCACAACAGCCACAGTTCCAATACCGAGCTTTAATATCATCTGCGCTGAGCATACGAACACCGCATTTGCAAACTCTGCCACGATAGCGTGCTTTTCCACAGCCTTTATCTTCTTTTCAAGCCCCTCAGAGTATTTCTCTGTCATGTTGTATGAACGCAGGTCACGGAGAGTTTCAAGCCCCTCCTGAATGCCGTCAATGCAATCTATACGATATTTCATCGTCTTTTCGTGTATCCTTGACATAACCTTCTTTGAAGATATAACTATCATAAATGCTACCGGCATTACCCAAACTGAAGCAAGAGCCATTCTCCAGTCAAAGAAAAACAAGCTTATAACAATGATAGTAGTGGAGACGATACCGCCCACAAGCTCAGGTATCCAATGCGAAGAGCCTGTTTCTATCATTGCACAGTCCGTCATGATAGTGTTTGTAAGGTCGGCAAGGTCTTTCTTGCCAAAGTATGAAAGGGGTATCTTCCTGAGCTTTTCCGCAAGCGTCCTTCGTCTTACACCGCTTTCAACATATGTAGAGTAAAACGTGGACTTATACTGAAACAGCGTTGTAAGGGCAATAAGCAAAAGCACTCCCACTATCGCCCCCATAAAAAGCCAGAACTTATCTCTTGGAAGCTCTCCCTCAAGAAGATATGAGGAAAGCACATATAAAAGCCCCACAGGGAGCATAAGCACAAGGTTAGCAAGCGTAACAGCAATAAAAGCCCTTATCATGCCTTTTGCACCCTTGTCTGAAAGGGCATATTTGTGTTTTAATTTTTCCGTGAAGCTCATAATCAAACCCCTGCCTTTCTGACCTGCCAACTTACAGACCTGTTGTATTCGTTCCACATACGGCTGTAGATCCCGCCCTGCTCTATAAGCTCCTCATGCTTTCCGCTCTCTGCTATCCTGCCCTCAGAAAGAACGTAAATGCGGTCTGCATTTGTTACCGTTGAAAGCCTGTGTGCTATCATTATAACTGTCTTGTCTTTTGAAAGCCTCTCAAAAGCCTGCTGAACAGACCTCTCGTTGTCAGGGTCGGCAAAAGCCGTCGCCTCATCAAGTATAAGCACAGGCGCATTTTTCAAAAACGCCCTTGCAATAGAAAGCCTCTGACACTCGCCCCCCGAAACGTATATGCCCTTTGAGCCGATCATAGTATCAACACCCTCAGGGAACTTCTCGATTATATCCATGCACTGTGCGTCACGAAGCGCCTGCATAACTTCCTCGTCCGTGGCGTCAGGTCTGCCCATTCGCACGTTGTCGAGAATACTCATTTTAAGAAGCTTGCTGTCCTGGAAAACATATGAAACATACTTCATAAGCTCCTCTGACGGAATGTTTCTCACGTCTGCCCCTCCTATCTTTATAGAGCCGCTCTTTACGTCCCAGAAACGTGCGATAAGCGAACAAAGGGTGGTCTTTCCTCCTCCTGAAGGACCTACTACCGCAATATGCTCTCCTGCCTTTATGTTCATCGTTATTCCGTCAACAGCGTTGCTCTCTGCATTGTCATAAGCAAACACCGCATTGTCAAGCTGGATAGATGAGTCCTTTGGAGTTTCACCGCTCTTTGTCTCAGCAAGCGGCTCAGTTTCAAGAATAGAATACATTCTGTTCACAGCGTCGTCCACCAACATCTGTGACTCTCCTGCATATGCTATCTTCATAAGCGTTACAGTAAGAATAGAAGTTATTATCACATAAAAGAAAAGATTAAGAACAAACTCGTCCGTAACTCCATGGGAAGTGAGTTTGAAAGCCGCAATTATAAGCGCCGCAAAAATGCCGTTTGCCGCAGTAGTGAAGCATATCATCGGAAGCATCATGTTCTTTGTGTATCCAAGAGTCCACTTTTCATATTCGTCAATAGCAAGCTTGAAACGCTTGAAAGAAAATATCGTCTGACCAAAGGTTTTTACAACAGGTATTCCACGAACATACTCCACCGCCTCAGAGGACATTTTTTCAAGTGCATTCTGATACTGCTTCATATCCTCCGCCATTTTAGGACCCATCATAAGCGTGCCCATAAGCACAAATGCGATGAACGCAGGGATAAGGCTAATAAGTCCAAGCCGCCAGTCGAATATGAACATCATAACAAGCAGACCCACAGGGGTCGCCATTGAAACAGCCTTGTCAGGGAAATTGTGGGCAAGATAGGTTTCCGTTGACGCACTTGAATCCATAACTATCTTTCTTATCTTTCCTGTTCCCTCAGCTTCAACATAACCAAGTGGAAGCTTCATAATATGCTTCATCATGCTCACCCTCATGTTAGCCTGCACCCTGAATGCCGCCTTGTGAGAACACATGAGCGCAGCGATATAAAACACCATTCCAAGAAGTGCAAAGCCCACAGCCTCCCAGCCGTATCGGCTTATGTTCTCCGCCTTTGAAAAATCAGGTCTTACCCTGAGTATCTCTTTTATGATGCGCCAAACATCATAAAACGGTATCAGTGCTATCCATGCACTTATTACAGCAAGAACAGCAGAAGCGTAGGAATAATACTTATGTCCGCCTGCATAGTGCATAAGAACTGCAAAGGAACTTTTCTTTTTCTCTTTCTTTTTCACAACAATACCTCCTGTTTGTTTATAAAGTTAGGCTTACCTAACTTATTACTATTTAAAAAGCAACACCCTATAAGGGGTTGCTGAAAATGTTAAAAAAGTCAAATGATTTTGACATCTTTTCTGTAGGGGAGCGGCGCAATTTCTGCTTTGCAGAAATGCGAAGTCCCGCTCCCTGCTCAAAGTTCTACTAAAAACCCGAACAACACCAAGACCCTACAAGCCCAGATCCTCATAATTCTGCCCCAGAACTTTCCCCCAGCCTGCGAAGCAGAACTCTCTTATGCTTTTCATAAAGATCTGCGCCTCATCATAAGAAAGATCATGAGATACCACCTCGTAAATATAAGACCAGCCTGTTCGGCAGATAACGTGTATAAAGAAGCCGCTCACCATGTTTTCACGCCTTGAAAACTGCTTTACAAACCCCCTGTAATACTTTTCCTCTATCTCAGCAAGCTCGTCAAAATAATACTCATACTCCGTTCCTGCCGAGTGGCAGAAGATAAGCTTGAAAACGTCAAAGTTTTCATAAATATATTTCAGCACAAGCTCAGTTCCCTCATTGCCCTGACTTGTCGCCTCCGCAGGGTGCCGCTCTCCCTTGCAGCGGTTATGCTTTCAAGATACAACTCCATAAGTCCGTCTGCAGCCGGCTTTACCACCGCCGAAAAAAGTCCAGCCTTGTCCCCAAAGCGTGTATATATAGACCCCGTACTTACTCCGCTCTCAGAAGAGATCCTGCGAAGATTTGAATTTTGAAAGCCGTGTTCAAGAAATTCTTTTTTTGCACTCTCTATAAGAGTTTCTGTAACTCCTGCTGTTTCCGTTCTCATTTTGCACCTGCCTGAAAATAACCATGTTATAATAACATCGTTATTATAACATGGTTATTTAAACTTGTCAAGTTTTTTTCTTAAAACAGCTCAAAATCTTGTAATAATATCATTTTCATGATATAATTTTATCATATGAATAAACGACAGGAAATGATAAAATGAAAAACATAAACAAAGCGATCGCCTTCGCTAAAAAAGAAACCGTCCTGATAGTGGCAATGCTCTTAGCTGTTATATCTGCATTTTTCATCACACCTGACAAAGCATATGCAAGTTATATCGACTTCCGAACACTTGGACTTCTGTTCTCTCTTATGACAGTGACCGAGGGCTGCAAAGGTCTTGGCATTTTTGAACGCAGTGCAAAATTTATCATAAGCAAAGTCAATACCGCATTTCAGCTTTCCATAGTGCTTGTGGGGCTTTGCTTCTTTTCAAGTATGTTCATAACAAATGACGTTTCACTTCTGACCTTTGTTCCCCTCACTCTCACCGCCCTCTCAACTCTCGGTGAAGCAGGCAACAAGCTTCTCATACCCATTGTCGTTCTGCAGACCATTGCCGCAAATCTTGGCAGTATGCTCACGCCTATAGGCAATCCTCAGAATCTATACCTTTTTGGTGTATCAGATATGAAGCTGGAAGATTTTCTTGTACTTATGCTTCCCTTTACTATTGTGGCAGGAGCGATGCTTTTTCTGTGGACGCTTGCAGTGTGTAAAAAGTCAGGAAAGCTGTCTGTCAAGACAGATATAACTGCTGAAAACTTCGATACATATTCGACTAAAGACAAGACAAAGCTTTCAGGATACGTACTGCTTTTTGTCCTTTGCCTGCTTACAGTTGCAAGGCTTATCCCATGGCAGATAACAACCCTCTGCGCACTTGCTTTCTCTGCCATTGCTGACAGAAACGTGCTTAAAACAGTTGATTACTCACTGCTTCTTACATTCTGCGGATTTTTCATCTTTATCGGAAATATGGGCAGAGTAGATTTTTTCCGCAGTGTACTCAGCAGCATAATAAACGGTCACGAGCTTTTTATTGCCGTTGTCGCAAGTCAGATAATAAGCAGCGTTCCATGCGCTATACTCCTTTCAGGCTTCACCAACAAGCTGAACGCACTTATAATAGGAACGAACATAGGCGGTCTTGGCACTCTTATCGCCTCCATGGCAAGCCTTATATCCTACAAGCAGATATGCCGCAGCCACCCCCATATCAAAGGCAGATATTTCGCATATTTCACTGCCGCAAATATCGCTTTTCTCGCTGTGATGGCTCTTATCATAATGATCGCAGTATAATTCTTCATCTGTCCAAAAAATGTTACCACAAATTTGTTTTAGTATGGTATAATACTTTAAAAAGGTGAAAGGTGCAAGCATTATGCAGCAAAGTGATGACAACTACTGGGACAAGTATATCAATAGTTTCAACATGAATTACATTCCTAAAAAGGAAAAAGCCGTTTCGCAACGTGAAGACGATGAGCTTAAAGGCGCAAAGCTTGTTTCGGGAGATTATGTTTATGTTCAAAGGCGCAAGCTTATAGGCTTCTGTCACTGCGACCTGCACAAAGGCTATGTTACAAAAAGCATTTACAGAAACCACAAATGCGGTGAAAAGCAGTGCGTTTTCTTTCAGAAATTTGAGGACTGCCCCTTTTGGGCGGCTGAAAAAGGTTATAAACGCTACAAAAATCTTTCTTCCGCACAAAAAGCCAAAATAAAATCCGAGGAAGAAAAGTTCGTGCGCATGGCGGAAGAGCTTCAAAAATTGGCTGACAAGTTCGGCTATCCAATGAAGATAACAAGCGTTCGTCAGGGGGAACACAAAAAGCACATCATTGTTTTCTATCTTTCCGACCGACCATACAATGATTTTTACCGCTTTCTTGACCTATCCCGAACCTTCGGTTTTTACCGCTCGGCTTATGTTGAGCTTCGCCATGTCAAGGATATAAACGGAAACTACGCCCTCATGTGACCATACCGCTGAATAACGCTGTCAAGAAATGCCCACACTATCCGCAGGAGGTGTTTTTATGCTTGAATTTTTTGCAGGAACGCTGGTAGGCGGTTTTGTGGGTGTTGTGACAATGTGCCTTTGTATCACCGCAGGCGAAAGCGACCGTCACGATGAACGATGATGTTTTACACAGGTAAACTTCGTGATTTTCACCAAAAAAGCTGCCGCAAAATTTCCCTTTGCGGTGGCTTTTTTATGCCGTTTCGTATTGACAAATACTCCGCTTTGTACTATAATAGTATCATTGTACTTTAGCAAGTAAAAACGCAAAAGCATAAAAGCTTTAAAGCGACACATGAAGTAAAAGGAGTGTATTGGATTGACAGCAAGGTGGATAGTATTGGTATTATACCTTGCACTTATGATAGGCATAGGTGTTTATTACCGCAGAAAATCGGCAAGCGTCAATGATTTTGTACTGGGAGGAAGAGGTCTTGGAGCATGGTTTACAGCCTTCGCATATGGAACTTCGTACTTCTCGGCAGTAATTTTTGTAGGCTACGCAGGAAAATTCGGTTGGAATTACGGTGTGGCTTCCACATGGGTAGGAATTGGAAACGCTGTCATAGGCTCATGGCTTGCATGGAAAGTTTTGGGCAGACGTACAAGGATAATGTCAAAACACCTTGAGGCAAAGACCATGCCTGAGTATTTTGAAAAGAGATACAACAGCAAGCCTTTGAAGATAGTTTCGGCACTTATCGTGTTCGTATTCCTTATCCCTTATACGGCTTCGGTCTACAACGGCTTGTCAAGACTTTTTGAGAAGGGCTTTGGTATCCCTTACAAATATTGTATAATCGGCATGGCAGTTTTCACTGCGGTGTATGTTATCATGGGTGGCTACAAGGCTACAGCACTGAACGATTTTATTCAGGGAATAGTAATGCTTGTGGGCATTGCGGCGGTAGTTCTTGCAGTGCTTGGCGAAAACGGCGGCCTTGGAAATTCTTTTGACCTGCTTGGTGATATTTCTGACGCAAATGGCGACAAGGGTGCATATTCGTCACTATTCGGCCCTGACCCTATAAACCTTGCAGGCGTTGTTATTCTTACCTCTCTCGGCACATGGGGACTTCCACAAATGGTGCAGAAATTCTACGCAATAAAAGACGACAAGGCTATCAAAACAGGCACCATCGTATCCACATTCTTTGCAGTAGTGGTAGCAGGCGGCTGTTACTTCCTTGGTGGCTTCGGCAGACTTTTTGTCAAGAGCGCTGACGGACTTCCTGAGGGCGGTTTTGACGGAATAGTTCCGACTATGATGGAAAAGCTTCCTTCACTGCTCTTCGGACTTGTTATCGTTCTTGTGCTTTCGGCTTCAATGTCAACACTTTCATCACTGGTGCTTACATCAAGCTCCACTTTGACTATCGACCTTATCAAGCCTATAATGAAAGAAAAAATGGACGAGAAAAAACAGCTTATCACAATGAGAATTTTCATTGCCGTATTTCTTATCATCTCAGTTGTGCTTGCAATAATCACCCTTGAAAATCCACAGACAGTAATTTCAACTCTCATGTCTATCTCATGGGGCGCACTTGCAGGAGCATTTCTTGCACCGTTCATGTACGGACTTTTCTGGAAGGGCGTAACAAAGGCAGCTTGCATGGCAAGCTTTATCGCAGGAGTAGGCATAACAGTGATACACATGGCATACTACACCCTTGCAGGTCACACAGGAACACTTTGGGGCATAAACCTTGCCTCGCCTATCAACGCAGGCGCATTTGCAATGCTTTTCGGACTTGTTCTTGTACCTATCGTTAGCCTTATCACAAGGCAGAGCGACGCTGACAAGGCTCATGCTGAAAAGGTGTTCGAGTGCTATAATGACAGCGAGATATGATTTCACATCGCTTACATAATTGAAACGCAGACAGGGACGGACTTTGTTCGTTCCTGTTTTTTTGTGCGGATAATGCAAATGATATAGTGAGAGAAACGACAAAACAAGCGGGCGAACGGTGTTCGCCCCTACGATTTTGTTGCCGTGGGTTTTAGCCTTTTTTATTCAATTTTCAAGTTGCATTCGGAGTATGACACTGGGTATTATGCCCTAGGTTTTGTATACACAAAATATCACAATGCACGCCCACGTCCTGATACAAGTACTCTACAGCCTGTTCCAGAATCTCTCATCGTATTCACTAAGTCACAGGGCTTGTACGTGCCCGCAAGTATCTAAGACGCCTTCTACTTATCCCTGAAAAATGCTCTTTTTGTTGCATAAAAAATGCAACAATTAATGGATTATTGCCAAATTAAATCATAAATCATTTGTTTGCACAAATTGACCACATGAATTTTGTATAATATCCACTGTAGGGGCGAACAGTGTTCGCCCGTTTTCCTACCTGAACTAACTTTTGGGGGTCCACATTATTAATGTGTATACAGACAGCAAAAAGTTCCATAAAACACCGTTCAACTCCTGAACGCATTTTATGGAACTCTTTTCAGATTATAAATTTCTTCGCCTTGTTTACAATACTGCGGTCGTTTTCGTAAGACAGGACCTGTCCTGCCCTGCCAATCTCGACCCAGCGTATGTCTGCGATCTCCTCTTCCTGAGGAGTATAGTCGGTGTTCTTTGCTTTGCCGATAAAGTAGACAACGATCTTCTGCGTGTCCTTCCTTGGTGAATAAGACACTATCTCCCGAAACGTTGTATCGAGATTTACGTCTATCCCCGTTTCCTCCATGATCTCGCGCTTGGCAGTTTCTTCCTCTGTTTCATTGCCCTCAACGTGACCCTTTGGGAATGACCAGTGACCGCTGTTGATATGCTTTATCAGCAGTATCTCGGTGTTTCCGTGATACTTTCTGTAAACGATAGCACCGCAGGATTTTTCATGCAGCATCATTTTTCCTTTCCGGAGCTTAGCCCCAATATTTACTCATTGATTTAATTATATCACAACAGCCCTCATTTGTCTATACCCTTTAATAAATATACTCCCATTTTGTGCACATTCCACAAATCAGGTAAAATAAAAAAAGCCGTGCAAAAGCACAGCTTTTTGAAACAGTCAAAGATTATTCCTCGACCTTGTTCTCGATATACTTAACGATATCGCCAACAGTCTTGATGTTCTCGACCTCTTCATCAGGGATCTCTACATCAAAGCTCTCCTCGATGCTCATTACAAGGTCAACTACGTCCAGTGAGTCAGCGCCGAGATCATCTGTGATAGAAGCCTCCATAGTTACTGCGTCCTCTTCAACGTCGAGCTGCTCTACGATAATGTCCTTGATCTTATCAAATACCATTACTTTACCTCCATTCTGTACTTTACTGGGTCTGCCGCTCAGCGCAGCATTTATGTCAGCCGCCGCCGCTCATAAGTCGGCAAATCATTCGGCATGATCATCAAAAAAACTCATTCCTGCGAACTTTCCTCAAACTCGCCCACAGTCCTAAACTTATTATACCGCCCCTCAAGCAATTCGTCAAGACCTTTTTGCAATTTTCTTTTCAAAGCTCCCTCGATATAGTCAGAGATATTCTCCGCAGTGAGCTGTGGGTCGTTATGTGCGCCGCCGTCGGCTTCGGAAATTATATGGTCGCACACCCCAAGTCTTGTAAGATCCTCGGCGGTTATCTTCATTATATCGCAGGCTTCACGCTCTCTTGTGGAATCCTTCCACAGGATACTTGCAAAGCCTCTCGGTGATATTACCGAATAGATAGCGTTTTCAAGCATTGCAAGCTCATCGCACACTGCAAGAGCCAGCGCTCCTCCCGAACCGCCTTCTCCGAGTATTATGGAGATAACAGGTGTCTTGAGGGTCATGAACTCCATGATGTTTTTGGCTATCGCTTCGCCCTGACCACGCTTCTCGGCTTCTACGCCGCAGAATGCGCCTGCTGTATCCACAAGGCATATAACAGGTCTATGGAACTTCTCGGCCTGCCTTGCAAGCCTGAGAGCCTTTCTGTAGCCCTCTGGGTGTGGCATACCGAAATTGCACTTCTGATTTTCTGCAAGATCTCTGCCCTTTACCTCTGCGATAACTGTAACAGGTATGCCCTTAAAATAGGCTATGCCGCCCATGACAGCACCATCATCACCAAAAAGTCTGTCTCCGTGCATCTCAAAGAAATCGTCGAATATAAGAGGAATATAGTCCTTGGCAGTTGGTCTGCCCTTGTGTCTGATTATATCAAGTCTTTGACAAGCTGTCAGCTCACTCATTTGAGGACACCTCCTTTGCTGGCTTATGAAGTCTGAGTATATGAGCGAGAACTCTTCTCATTTTCTTTCGCTCAACTATCATATCAACAAAGCCGTTTTCAAGCATGAACTCGGCAGACTGGAAATCGTCAGGAAGCTTCTGCTTGATAGTACCCTCTATAACACGTCTGCCTGCAAATCCGATAAGCACCTTTGGCTCTGCGATTATGATATCGCCCAGTGACGCAAAGGAAGCTGTTACACCGCCCGTGGTAGGGTCGGTCATAACTGCGATATAAAGCAGACCTGCTTGGTTATGTCTGGCCACAGCACCGCTTGTTTTCGCCATTTGCATAAGGGAAACTATGCCCTCCTGCATTCTTGCTCCGCCTGAGGCTGTGAATGCGATAACAGGGAGCTTATTTGCGGTGGCATATTCGATAGCTCGTGTTATCTTTTCGCCCACAACGCTGCCCATGGAAGCCATCATATAGTTAGAATCCATAACGATTATAACTATCTTCTCGCCTCTTATGGCAGCCTTTCC
>NZ_FR890769.1:22368-84890 GCF_000435935.1 Ruminococcus sp. CAG:57
TGTCTTTTCCCTCAAAGCCTGCTGTTTTGCTTCATAGTCAGGGAAATCTATAGGATTTTTTGATACCATATCCTTATCAAATTCCTCAAAGCTGCCCTTATCTATGGTTATATCAAGACGTTCTTTTGCGGTAAGTCTTGAATGATAGTTACAGTGAGGACAAACCTTGCCGTTTGCCTGAAACTCCTCCATAAAAGTGACGTTTCTGCATCTTGGACACTTGAAAAGCAGACCCTTTGGGATATCGGTCTTTTTCTTGTCATCGTCCGCCTTATCGCCGTTAAATCTTACTTTAACGACAGAAAACAGATCTTCAAGCATTATTCCTTACTCCTCTCATCTGCCAAAATGTCGGTACGGTTAAGAAAACCGTTATCGTAATTGCCCTCTAAAAACTCAGGGCGTCTTATAAGCTTGAGCTGGAAATCAACATTGGTTGCAACGCCGTCTACGATAAACTCAGACAGCGCCCATGTCATTTTCGCAATAGCTTCTTCTCTGTTCTTACCGTGAACGATGAGCTTGCCTATCATTGAATCGTAATAAGGCGGTATCTCATAGCCCTGATAAACTGCGGTATCTACTCTTATTCCTGGTCCTCCTGGGATAAAGAGCGACTTTATCCTGCCAGGTGACGGTCTGAAATCAAGAAGCGGATTTTCCGCATTTATACGGCACTCTATTGCATGACCTGTCAGCTTTATATCCTCCTGCTTTATAGACAATCTCTGTCCTGATGCGATAAGAAGCTGTTGCTTTACAAGGTCAACGCCTGTAACAGCTTCTGTGATAGGGTGTTCCACCTGTATACGGGTGTTCATTTCCATGAAATAGAACTCGCCGTTTTTATCCACAAGGAACTCAATAGTGCCTGCATTCCTATAGCCGCAGACCTTAGCGGCTGTACAAGCGGCTTTGCCCATTTTCGCACGAAGCTCCTCATTCATAAAGCTTGCAGGGGAAGGGGCTTCCTCGAGGACCTTCTGATTTCTTCTCTGCATGGAGCAGTCACGCTCGCCCAGATAGATAACATCGCCGTAATTATCCGCAAGTATCTGTATCTCGATATGCTTAGGGTCTTCTATGAATTTCTCGATATAGATCTCGTCATTGCCGAAGCAGGCAAGAGCTTCCTGCTTTGCGGCGGTCATCTGTGATTCAAGCTCATCGTCGGAGTGAACGATCCTTATGCCACGTCCTCCGCCGCCTGCTGAAGCCTTTACCATAACAGGGTAGCCAAGATCTCTTGCAAGGGTATGCGCCGCATGGATATTTGAGATAGCACCGTCTGAACCCATTATAACAGGCACACCTGCTTCTTTCATTGTTTCCTTTGCCTGCGCTTTATCGCCAAGCATTTCAATAGACTCGGCTCTCGGTCCTATGAAAGTTATGCCGCACTTTTCGCACATTCTCGCAAAGGACGGATTTTCAGACAGAAAGCCAAAGCCCGGGTGGATAGCGTCTGCACCTGTTATCTCGCAGGCGGAGATTATCGCCCTGACATTAAGATAACTGTCCTTGCTTGGTGCAGGACCTATGCAGACTGCTTCGTCTGCTATCTGAGCATGGAGAGCGTTTCTGTCGGCGGTGGAATATACCGCAACAGTATGTATGCCAAGCTCTCGGCAGGCTCTTATAATGCGGACAGCGATCTCGCCTCTGTTCGCTATCAATACTTTTTTGAACATATTATGCCTCACTAATTATGACTAGAATAAGAGATACCTTACTTTATCGCAAAAGTTATCTCAGCGGAAACAGCCTTCTTGCCGTTTACAGAAGCAAGTGCCTTTCCAACGCCGATAGGACCCTTGACTTTGATTATCTCCACCTCGATATCCAGCTTATCACCAGGCACTACCTGCTGACGGAACTTACAGTTGTTTATGCCGCCGAACAGACCTATCTTGCCCTTGTTCTCAGGAAGTGAAAGCAGTGCAACTGCACCTGCCTGCGCACACATCTCTACCATAAGTACGCCTGGGGTAACAGGATAGTTCGGGAAATGTCCCTTGAACCAAAAGTCCTCAGCCTTTATATACTTTGTAGCCTTTACACGCTTGCCCACTTCAAGCTCGTTTACCTCGTCGATAAGCAGAAAAGGGTCACGGTGAGGGATTATTTCCATGATCTGCTCTTTATTCAAAACAACTGCCATTGTCTTTCCTCCAAATCAGTTTAGTCAAGTATCATTATGGTCTGATCGAACTCAACAGCGTCGCCGCTGTTTACGCATATCTCTCTTACCACGCCGTCAAATTCGCTCTGTACTTCGCTCATTACCTTCATGGACTCGATAATGAAGATAGTGTCGCCCTTCTTTATCTTGTCGCCAACGCTTACGAACGGCTTTGAATCAGGTGACGGAGCGGCATAGAATGTTCCCACGATAGGGGCTTTAACTGCCTTGCCGCCTGTTACCGGCGCTGATGTTGCCGACGCTTCTGGTGCTGTCTGGGTAGCAGGTAAAGCTGTGCCTACAGCCATTGGCATAGGCATTCCCATTGGTGCAGGAGGAGGGCATTTCTTGCCCTTTACTGTTATCACCTTGTCGCCGTCAGCTATTGTTATCTCACCGAGGTCTTTATTCTTCACGATATCGGCAAGCTTCTCTATTGTTTCAAGGTCAAACTGACCATAAATTTTTTCGCTCATATCAGTTTCTCCTTATTAGTCGCACTTCTTGATACAGATAGTAGCGTTATGTCCGCCAAAGCCCAGAGAGTTTGAAAGTGCTGCATAGACAGGCATTTCTCTGTTGCCCTCAACACAGTAGTCAAGGTCGCACTCAGGGTCAGGAGTGGTGTAGTTTATTGTTTTATGAACAAAGTCGTTCTGTACAGAAAGTGCAGTAACGATAGCTTCCATGCCGCCTGCCGCACCAAGAAGGTGACCTGTCATAGACTTTGTGGAGTTTATGACCGTCTTTCTTGCGGCTTCTTCGCCAAGAGCAAGCTTGATAGCTGTTGTTTCATACTTATCGTTAAGACCTGTTGATGTGCCGTGAGCGTTGATGTAGTTCACCTGCTCAGGCTTCAGACCTGCTTCTTCATAGGCATACTTCATTGCATGAGCGGCAGCCTCACCTGTTGGTGATGGGCTTGTCATGTGATAAGCGTCGCCTGTTGCGCCATAGCCTGCTATTTCAGCTATGATATTTGCACCTCTTGCTTTAGCGTGCTCATACTCTTCAAGGCAAAGTATGCCTGCACCCTCGCCAAGGACAAAGCCCTGTCTGTTCAGGTCGAATGGAGTTGAAGCCTTGTCAAGCTCTGTTGCCTTTGAGAGAGCCTTCATATTGTTGAAGCCGCTGAGTGCGAAATGAGAGATACAAGCCTCTGAGCCGCCGCAAAGGCAAACGTCAAGGTAGCCGTCCTTTATCTTTCTGAAAGCCTCGCCGATAGCGTGAGTACCTGAAGCGCAAGCTGTAGTGGTACAGAAATTATCGCCCTTAAAGCCTGTCTGCATTGCAACAGTGCCGGCAGCCATATTGCCTATCATCATAGGGATAAAGAATACGGACACCTTGTCAGGCTTTTCGTTGAACTTTGTGACTTCCTTTTCGGTCATGTTAAGACCGCCGATACCAACGCCGATTATAACGCCTGCTTTGAAAGGATCAACGTCCTTGAAATCAGTGCCGGCCATGGCAAGAGCCTGCTTTGCAGAGCACACAGCGAACTGTGTGAATCTATCCATTCTCTTTGCCTCTTTTTTGTCTATATACTCTGTGCAGTCAAAATCCTTGACAGCTCCGACTATCTTTACAGGGAAATTCTCAGTATCGAACTGGTCAACATATGAAAGACCGTTCTTGTTAGCCTTGATGTTCTCCCAGAACTCTTCTACGTTTTTTCCAAGAGGGTTTACTGTACCCATACCTGTGATAACAACTCTTCTCATTTAAACACTCCTTTATTTCTGAAACAATGATATATCTTATCTTTCCACGGCACATATCGAGCACATGGCTTGTGGGATAACGGGCAAACGCTGTTCGTCCCTACATTATTGCTTGATATAAAGCCAAACAATATTTTTATTCGGTCTGCATATTTTCGCTGAGCGGACACAAATTACATCATACCGAAACGCACGGCGTAAAATGCCCGTCACGGCGAGTGACCGAGTGACTACATCATAAGTCCGCCGCTTATTTCTATTACCTGTCCTGTAACGTAGCTTGCGTCCTTTGAGGCAAGGAATGATACAACGCCTGCTATCTCATCTACCTCGCCGTAACGTTTCATAGCTATCTGATTTATCATAGCCTGTTTCTGAGCGTCTGTAAGCTTGTCCGTCATAGGGGTCTTGATAAATCCAGGGGCAACTGCATTGCAGGTGATACCTCTTGAGCCAAGCTCCTTTGCAACTGTCTTTGTCATGCCGACGATAGCCGCCTTTGTTGCGGAATAGTTTATCTGTCCAGGATTGCCGTAAAGTCCTGCAACGGAAGCAAGATTTATTATTTTGCCTGACTTCTGTCGCATCATAACGCTGCCAACGAACTTTGACATATTGAACACGCTCTTCTGGTTTACAGCAACTACCATATCGTACTGTTCCTCGCTCATACGAGCCATAAGACCGTCACGAGTGATTCCTGCGTTGTTTACGAGAACGTCGATAGTGCCGAAACGAGCCTTTACTGCCTTGACTGTTTCCTCTACCTGTGCATAGCTTGAAACGTCGCAGATGAACTTTTCACACTCTACACCCTCTGCCTTTATCTTATCCATTATATCGTTATCTTGAAACATTGCCTCAGAGATGTCGTTGAGAGCAATATTATAGCCGTCCTTTGCAAGTCTGAGTGCTATTGCTGCACCTATTCCTCTTGCGGAACCTGTTATCAATGCTGTTGCCATTTTATCTTCCTCCGTCTTTTACTTGCCGAGAAGCTTTTCTGCTTCTGTGAACATTTCCTCTATCATATCCTTTGCAGGTTCGACCTTCTTTACCATGCCTGCGATAGCTCCGCAGAGGAAAGAACCTTCTTCAAGGTTGCCGTCCTGAACGGCTTTTCTCAGTGAACCGAGGGTTATCTCTTCAAACTCCTCAGGTGTGATCGTGCCGTTTGCTTCGCCGCTTGCAAGCTTCTTTGAGAACTTTGTCTTAACGTTTCTGCATGGGTGACCTGTATATCTGCCTGTTACGATGCTGTCTGTATCCTTAGCCTTTACAACAAGCTCCTTATAAACAGGGTTTATCTGACACTCCTCTGCGGCAAGGAAACGTGTGCCGAGCTGTACGCCCTCTGCGCCAAGCATGAATGAAGCGGCTATTCCTCTGCCGTCTGCTATTCCGCCTGCGGCGATAACAGGTATCTCAACTGCGTCAACTACCTGTGGTACAAGACACATCGTTGTGTTCTCACCGATATGTCCGCCTGACTCTGTTCCCTCTGCAATAACAGCGTCAGCGCCTGCTCTTTCCATTCTCTTTGCAAGAGCAACTGACGGAACGACAGGTATCACCTTTATGCCTGCTTCTTTCCATGCAGCCATATACTTGCCTGGGTTGCCTGCACCTGTTGTTACGACAGGTACGCCCTCATCTATAACGAGCTGAGCGAGGTCGTCGGCATTAGGGCTCATGAGCATGATATTAACACCGAAAGGCTTGCCGTTTACAGCCGCCTTTGTCTGTCTTATCTGATCTCTCAGGTAGTCGATAGGTGCAGAGCCGCCTGCGATTATGCCAAGTCCGCCTGCGTTTGAAACTGCGGAAGCGAGAGTATGCTCAGCTATCCAAGCCATACCGCCCTGAAAGATAGGGTATTTTATACCCAAAAGTTCAGTTATTCTTGTCTTTGTAGTAGTCATAGTAGTTCTCCTTATTGTCAAAAGCAAATTTTATGCCATAATACATAATAACAATTTATTATGTACCGAATATAAACTGTATATTTATTATCAATACTCGAAAACAGCCGCACCATAAGTAAGTCCACCGCCGAAGCCTACAAGACAAACCTTGTCGCCTCTTTTTATCCTGCCTTCTGCAACTGCGTCGCAAAATGCGATAGGGATAGATGCGGAAGATGTGTTTCCATAGCGGTCGATATATACCGGGAACTTGTCCATTGAAACGCCAAGGTGCTTTGCGGCAGTTTCGATTATTCTTATATTTGCCTGATGCGGCACTATCCAATCAAGGTCATCAGGGGAAATTTCGATCTTTGCACAAGCCTGCTCAACTGCATTTGGAAGTGCCTTTGTGGCAAACTTATAGACCTCTTTGCCGTCTTGCTTGAAGAAATAATCCTTTGTTTCAGGCATATCCATATCAAATTCCTCGGTATTGGTTCTGAAAGCGTTCTCAGACTTCAAAGCACGGGAAGCAAGATACTTTGCACCGTTTCCGTCTGCGCCAAGGAAACTTGAGTATGTAGTATCCTCTGCTGTTTCAAGGACGAAAGCGGCTGCGCCGTCACCGAAAAGCACGCAGGAAGAACGGTCGGTATAGTCAACGAATTTTGAAAGCTCCTCAGAAGCCACCAAGAGAACGGTCTTTATTCCATCTCCTGTCTGGAGATATCTCTTTGCGGTATCAAAGCCGTAAACAAAGCCTGCACAAGCAGCGTTAAGGTCAAATGCGATACAGCCTATCGCGCCTATCTCTCTCTGGATAAGGCAGGAAAGTGACGGAGTGAAATAATCCCCTGTTACTGTTGTGGCAATAATAAGGTCGATATCCTCTGCCTTTACTCCTGCGTCAGCCATTGCAGCCTTTGCCGCCATTGCTCCAAGATAGTATGTAGGCTCGCCATTTGTGATGTGTCTTTGCTTGATGCCTGTTCTCTGAGTTATCCACTCGTCGCTTGTTTCAACGATCTTTGTGAAATCCTCGTTTGTTGCGACCATTTCAGGCACATATTTGCCTATGCCCTTGATCTTTACGCCTGTTACTTTACTTCCCACTGATTTTTCCTCCTGAAAATTCTATATTATATATTGTATATTTCCGTAATTTGTGCTATAATGTTCTTGTTCCTATGGAGCAAGTCAAAATATATTATATCAAAATATAATTAGTTAATTTTTTAACTATATAACACATATCATAACATTATAATTATAAACTGTTTTTTTAGATACGTCAATAACAAATTATGAACAACTCTTGATGAATTTAAACATTTAGAGAATTTTTCACAAGTTTTAGGGCGTTAGTTAATATTATGTGTCCATTTTTGAAAATATCTTGCAAAAATTAAATCATAAAACAATAATTGAGCGGAGATAGCTTTCAGAAATTTACAGATATGAGATAAGGCGGCTTTGATATTATCAGGCGGCTATGTATAAATTTAACCACAAAGGAGTAAAATTTTATGTCAAAAAACATTTTCTTATTTTCTGGGCAAGGCTCACAGTATGTAGGAATGGCTAAGGAGCTTTGCGAAAAGTATGATGCTGCAAATGCGGTTTTCGACACAGCGGAAAAGGTGCTGGGATATGACCTGAGAGCGGTAACATTTGACGGCCCTGACACTGAGCTTAACAAAACAGTGAACTCACAGCCTGCTATAATGGCTTGCTCGCTTGCCGCTTTTGAAGCCGCAAAGGCTGAGGGCATCACATTTGACGGCGTAGCAGGTCACTCACTGGGCGAATATGCTGCTATGGTAGCCGCAGGTGTTGTAACTATGGAGGACGGCTTCAAGCTCATCAAGGCGAGAGCGGCTGCAATGCAGAAAGCCGCAGAGGCTAACAGTGGCTCAATGTATGCTATAATCGGTCTGCCTGCTGAAGAGGTCGAGAAGATATGCGAGGAAACAGAGGGCTATGTTGTTCCTGTAAACTACAACTCAGCCGTTCAGACTGTTATCGCTGGTGATACTGCGGCTTGCGAGGCGGCTGCGGCAAAGTTTGCGGAGATGAAGAAAAAGGCTATAAAGCTCAATGTTGCGTCCGCTTTCCACTCAAAGCTCATGCAGAGTGCGGCTGATGAATTTATCGAAACTGCAAAGACAGTTGAATTCAAGACTGCAAATGTAGATTTTTACTCAAACGTTCTTGGAACAAAGCTTGAGGACTTTTCTGCTATGCCTGATATGCTTGCCAAGCACATCGTTTCACCCGTTAAGTTCACTTCTGAGCTTGCAGAAATGGAAAAGGCAGGCTATGAAAACTTTATCGAGCTTGGTCCTAACAAGGTGCTTACGGGTCTTGTAAAGAAAACTCTCAAGGGCAAGAACGCTGTGAACATTGAGAACAATGCCACAATGGAAAAGGCTCTTGCTTCTCTGAGCTAAAATATCGAGGGGAGAAAAATGAAAAAGGCTATGAAAAGGGCTTTGCTGTTGGCATTGGCGGTGGCAATGCTTGTTTGTCTGAGTGCCTGTGGAAAATGTGCGTGGGAGATAAAGATAAACGGCAAGGATATACAGATACCATGCACTCTGGACGATATTGGCGAGGAATATGAATACACGCTGGATTATCCTTTTTCGGGAAACTCAAACGGCAAGGGGATATTCTCGGTGGCGCTTATGCAGGACGGCAGTATAATAGGCACTGTTAAGGTAGAAGCGGACAGTGTTGACAATATTGACAGGAAGTCGAAGATACGTCAGATAAGTGCGGCGCAAAGCAGTTCCGATAAAAAGGGAATGAGCATTGCAGGGGTAAAATGCGGTGATGACAAGACGGAAGTCAAAAAAGTTTTCGGCGAGCCTGACAGTCCTGACGCAGACGCATGGAAATACAAGAAAAGGAGCTTTTTGGCGACTTTCTTTTTTGATGATGACGGCAAGGTGACAATGCTGAGCATATCAGACATTGATGATGAAGATACCTGATAAAAGGCGGTGTATAAAATGAAACGCAATGACTACATATCATGGGACGAATATTTTATGGGCATTTCACTGCTATCTGCACAGAGGAGCAAGGATTCTCACACGCAGGTAGGGGCTTGCATAGTTTCTCAGGACAACAAGATATTGTCAGTAGGCTACAACGGTATGCCTACCGGGTGTTCTGATGATGAGATGCCGTGGGACAGGAACGGAGAGTTTCTTGACACGAAATATCCATTTGTGTGTCATGCCGAACTTAACGCCATTCTCAACCATGCGGCAGGAAGCTTACAGAATGCCAAGATATATGTTTCACTTTTTCCATGCAACGAATGTGCAAAGGCTATCATTCAAAGCGGCATAAAGGAAGTCGTTTACTGGGAAGACAAATACGCTGACACTGACGGAGTTAAGGCTTCTAAGAAAATGTTTGAGCTGACGGGGGTAAAGATACGCAGGTATATACCTACTAACCGTGAGATAACTATAAGGCTGTAAAAGGCAATTATCCTGCCGAAACAGTTTCAGGCGACAATGCGGGCGAACACTGTTCGCCCCTACTGTACATTGTGCGGTTATTAAGATTTGTGCAATAAATTGCAAGTTGCCCCTACAGATATACATTATTAATATGCGGAAATTTTTTATAAAGAAGGAATGTAAAATGTCAAGAAAATACGCTATACTTGGAGAAACGCTTAAACACACTATGTCGCCGCCTATTCACGCCAGGCTTTTTGAACTAAAAAACCGTGAATACGAGTACGAGATACTGGAGGTAAAGCCTGAGGAGCTTAAGGACAAGGCGGAGTATCTTAATTCTCTTAACGGCTACAACATCACTATTCCCCACAAGATAGGCATTATCGACTACACTGATGAGCTTGACCAATCGGCAAAGCGTTATCACTCTGTAAACTGCGTTGACAACAAAAACGGCAGGCACGTTGGTTACAACACTGACTGCGACGGCTTTCTCAGGACTGTTCGTGCAATGAATATCGACTTCACGGGAAAGATACTGCTTATAGGCTGCGGCGGAGTAGGCAGAATGATGGCAATTGAGGCGGCTCTTGCCGGGGCTGACCTTTACATTGCGGTACTGGAGAGCGATATGCCTTTGGCTAAGCAGGTAGAGAAAGAAATAAAGGCTATGAAGTCTGACGCTAGGATAACTATTGTTCTAAACACTGAGATACCGACCGACGTTCACTACGAGCTGCTTATGAACGCTTGCCCTGTGGGAATGTATCCTAAGACAAACGCCTGCCCTGTTCCTGATGAAGTTATAAAGGCGAGCGGTGCGGTATTTGACGTTATATACAACCCTCGTGAGACTTTGCTCATGCAGAAAGCCAAGGCTATGGGCAAGAACGCTGTCGGAGGCATGGCAATGCTAGTTTGGCAGGCGGTTTCCGCTCACGAGATATGGGACGGCGACGAATACACAGACGAGGAAGTTCAATCTATCATAGACGAAATGGAGATCGCTGTGGAGAAGGATTTTAAGTAAAATACATTATAATAAGGATAGTAAATATGAGACCAATATTTTTGTGCGGCTTTATGGGCTGCGGAAAATCTACTGTGGGAAAGATCTTGGCGAAAAAAATGGGCTGTCAGTGCGTTGACCTTGACAAGTATATCGAAAATACGGCAGGAATGAGCATACCTGAAATATTCGACAAATACGGTGAGGAGCATTTCAGGAAGCTTGAAACCGAGGCTCTTGCAGCATTTGCTGACATTGGCGGCGTTGTTGCAACAGGCGGCGGAGCATTGCTTTCGGAGGAGAACGGCAAGGTGGCTAAAAGATCGGGCATGGTGGTCTTTATCGACACATATTTCAACACCTGCTACGGACGCATAAAAAACGACCCTAACAGACCTATCGCTTACAACTCCACCAGAGAACAGCTTTTAGAGCGGTTTGACTATCGAAGACCTTTATATCTTGCCCACTCACACTATGTCATAAGCGGTGGTTATCCGCCTATCGTCATCGCTTCTAAGATACAAAAGCTTTACAAGAGATTTGATTTCGGGCAGGGCTGATTTATCTCTTCCCTGCAGGGGCGACCTTCATGCCCCCTGTTTTCGGGCTTATCGCAAACCATGCGAGCCTTAAGCTTATGCCCGTTTATCTTGCATTTTTCTTCATACTTCTGCTTGTGATGATGCCAAAAACGGAAAAGCTTTGTCATAATAAATAGTACGGCTTGTGCAAACAGTACCAAATTATTTGTATCTTGGATAATCAAAAATAGCTATTTATAACGAATAATCCAAAAAGTCTGCAAGCACTGATAAAAAATGTTGAAAATCCTACCGACATGTTGTATACTTATGATATGAAGACGTTATATTAAACTGCCATATGACAGAAGGGAGCTGCAAATGGACATACAGAAAACCGTGCTTGTCGTTGACGACAGCACAACGAACCGATCTATACTTTGCGACATACTACATTCTGACTATTCTGTGATCCAAGCAGAAAATGGCATACAGGCTCTTACAAAGCTAAAAAAACAGGATAAAAAAGTTGACGCTATAATACTGGACATCATAATGCCCGAAATGGACGGATATGAGTTCATGGATAAAATAAAGCAGGATAAAACCTTATCTCAGATACCTGTTATTATACTAACAGAAAAATCAGACAGAGACACTGAAAAAAAGGTGCTTGAAAGCGGTGCGTGGGACTTTGTTCCAAAGCCTTATGACGCTGATATTATAAAGCTAAGGCTCAAAAACGTTATCGCAAGAAGTCAGGTATCGCTGCTCAAAGAGCTTAATAACGTTATGAACTACGACCCTCTTACGGAGATATATTCAAAGAATAAATTTTTCAGTGCGTCAAAGGCACTTCTTAAGGCTAATCCTGACAAGCAGTTCGCTTTTCTAAGACTAGATATCGACCGTTTCAAGCTTATAAATTCATTTTTCGGCACTGCGTATGGAGACAGACTGCTAAAGCATGTTGCAAAACGTATAAGAGATTTTGCAAAAACAACGGAATGCTGTACCTTCGGTAGGATAGACGCTGACGTTTTCGGTATCTTCACCCCTTATCAGGGCAAGGAAGAAACAGTAAAGCAGATAGAGCAGGCTGTTGAAAACATGAAAAAACTGTCCGCAAGCTATAACATCATGATCGTTTACGGCGTTTATGTGGTGACTGACAGAAGCCTGCCAATATCCTTCATGTGCGACCGTGCCGCTCTTGCCGCTAAAACTGTAAAAGGGCATTATATGAAAAGCTATGCTTTTTATGATGACAAAATGCGGCTTTCTATTGAAAATGAGCAGAATATAATAAATGAAATGAGCGACGCTCTTGAAAATAATGAGTTCGTACCTTACTATCAGCCTAAATACGACGTAAAGACAAACAAGCCTGTGGGTGCGGAGGCTCTTGCTAGGTGGATACACCCTACCAAGGGATTTATCTCACCTGGTGTGTTTATCCCGATATTTGAGAAGAACGGCTTTATCTCAAAGCTTGATTTCTACATATGGGAATGCGTATGCAAACAGCTCAAGGAATGGAAAGACAGCGGAGTTCCGCTCTTCCCTGTTTCTGTAAACGTTTCAAGGGTAAACCTTTACAACCCTAATCTTTCAAAAATAATAATCGAACTTACGAAAAAGTATGACGTTGAGCCTAAGTATTTCAACATCGAGATAACGGAAAGCGTTTATACTGACGACAATGTAATGATAGATGATATCACTAGCCAGCTCAGAAATAATGGCTTTACTATCCTCATGGACGATTTTGGCAGTGGCTATTCTTCCCTGAACGTACTCAAAGATGTTCAGGTGGATATGCTAAAAATGGACATGATGTTCATGTTCAAGGCAAAGTATGACGGCCGTGCAGAAACTATAATTTCTTCTGTTATCAGAATGGCCAAATGGCTCAATATCCCTGTTATAGCAGAAGGCGTTGACAAAGCGGAGCAGGTAGAATTTCTGAAAAGCGTAGGCTGTGACTACATTCAGGGCTTCTATTTTTCAAAGCCTTTGCCTGTGGCAGAGTATGAAAAGCTTATCTCAGATCAGGAGGAACAGCCTGTGCCTGAGAACGGGACATCAGTAAACGACCTGCTGTGGGGCAAGAGCGGAGGATTGCTGGCATATATCGACAGCATCGACCAGCCTGCTACGATATATGAATGTTTTCCGGACGGCACAGTGGTAATGGTATGTTCAAACAAGGCGTTTTTACAAAAATACGGCTATGACAGCAGTGTGTACGGCAAACTCAATGTTATGAACTGCATTGACAGCGAATGCAAAGAGAAATTCAAAAGCTCTGTAAACAAGGCAATAGAGAGCAAGGACAGAGCAGAATGTGTTCTCAGTATGCACGAGATAAACGGCAGGAAGCACTGGTTCAAGACGCATTTACGATTTGTCAGCGAAATGGGTGTAAGCTCTGTACTTATAGCGTATTTCACGGACGTGACCGACATGGTGTTGACGGATAAACGCATAAACGACTATAAGAACTATATCCAAGATGAAATAGACCGAAAGCACAAGATCCTTATCGTCAGCAACAACAGCGACGCACGCTGTCAGCTAGAAGAGATACTTTCTCAGGAAAATACTGTTTTCACTGCAGAAACCATTCAGGCAGGAAAAAAGCTTCTTCTTAACGAGGATATCGACCTTATTTATTTTGACATACAGCTTATTTCCAAGGACGATGAATTTCCTCTTGACATTGATGAAAGAAGACTTCCTGTTATTGCTATAACCCAGGCTCACGGCGTACTTAAAGGCATGACAAAATTGAAGAACAGAGTTTCCGACTTTGTTATGAAGCCGTATATAGATGAGCTGGTACGCCTGAGAACGACCAATCTTATAAAGATCAATATTTCAGGCAGTGCAAACGAAAAATATTTCAGCCGAACTAAATGATTTGAAAAGTCCTCTGAGATAAACGGAGGACTTTTTTCTCTTGTTAAGCAGTCAGCTTTATTGACAAAATATACACTATCTGATATTATATAGGTATGAATGCTGAAAGCGAGGGAGAAAAAATGTATCTTGACAAGTGGCGTGTGGCAATAAGAAATTTGAAAAATTCGCTTTTTTCATATCCAAACACGGCTCAAAGCTGTTTCCCTGACCCTATCACGGACGACACAGTGTTTTACTGCGTTCAAGGTCTTGTATATGGCAGTCAAAAGTTCCCTGACGGAAAATTCATACGCAGTTCTCCTGTGACCTCGGTATACTCTGAGGACGGAAAGCTTTTTGCCAAAACAATAAACAACGTTTATGAGCTTAAAACGCCAAGCGATTATTTTGACTGCGATATTGCTGAAAATGCCGCACAAAAAACAGGAAGCAGTGAGCTTGCTGAAACAGCTAAAATGCAGAGAGAAAAGCTCAGGGCACAGCTTGATAAATTTTTCACGATCTGCCAGAGGCTTTGTGATAATGAACAGGCTGACGTTGCAAATGAGTTACCTGAAGATACTCTTGTTATATGCTATTACGGCACTGACCCACATGGAAACAAGATGTTCTACAAAAATGAAGATATGGTAGTGCCTGTTTTTGCATATGTGACCGTTGGGCTGGTCATTGATTCTGTGGGGCTTGCGGAAAGCGAGGAAAAGCTGGATTTATGGGATACGCTGGGGAGATATTATATCGACAGCGAGCTTATGGAGTTTTATGACTGTGACACGAAAAACCTTATTTTCTGCAATTTGACGAACTCTCCTATATATGTCACAATTTACGAAAGCTCCGCTGCGATGCTCTGTATGCCGAACACGGCTAAGATAGCTTCAAGAAAAGTAAAAGAAAAATAAAACTTTTATCCGTCTGAGATCTCAGGCGGATTTTTTTATTGCACAATATAGAAAAGAACGTTGAAAATTAATAGAATGTTAAACTTTTAACGTGTCATAGCAATTGAATAATCGTCGAAAGTGTAGTATAATTTTCTTATATAGTTGTTTTTTGATGTAAAATAATATATTTAACTATTTTTTGTATCGTGAGGAAAAGATCATGGAAATTTTAAAACAGCGTATTCTTAAGGACGGAGTAGTAAAGGAAGGAAACGTTCTCAAAGTCGATAAATTCCTTAACCACCAAATGGACGTCAAGCTTTTCAACGATATCGGTGAGGAGTTTGCAAAGAGATTTGCAGGAACAGGCGTAAACAAGATACTCACTATCGAGTCATCCGGTATCGGCATTGCCTGCATTGCGGCACAGCATTTTAACAACTGCCCTGTTATTTTTGCAAAGAAAACTCTCAGCAAAAATCTTGACGGCGAAATGTTCGTTACTCAAGTAAAGTCCTACACAAAGGGCGTTACATATGACGTAATGGTATCTGAAAAATATCTCGGCAAGGGTGACAAGGTGCTTATTATAGACGATTTTCTTGCTAACGGCTGTGCGCTTATGGGACTTATAGATATTGTAAAGCAGTCAGGGGCTGAGCTTGCGGGAGCAGGTATCGTTATCGAAAAGGGCTTCCAGGTTGGCGGAAAGACTATCCGTGACATGGGTGTAAAGCTCGAATCTCTTGCTATCGTTGACTCTATGGACAACGGCACTATCACTTTCAGGGACTAACGCACAAGGCGTTACCAATAAATATTTTATGGAGGAAGATCAAACATGAAGGTAAGACGTATTCTTGCGCTCGTTCTTTCTGCGGCTCTTGCTGTAACAGCTCTTACAGCTTGTACATCTGCTAAGGACGAAGCATCACAGAAGTCGGCTGACAAGCAGACGACAACTCTCAGCTATGACACTGTAAAGATCGGTGTTATACACATCGGCAACCCTGCCGACGGTTCAGGCTACACATATGCTCACGATCAGGGTATCGTTGGTATGCAGAAGGAGCTTGGACTTAAAGACGATCAGATCGTAAGAAAGAACAACGTATCAGACAGCGACCCTGCTGCTACAGAAACAGCTATCCGTGAGTGCATCGAGGAAGGCTGCAACATCATCTTCGGCACAAGCTGGGGCTATATGGACAAAATGGAATCCCTCGCTGAGGAATATCCTGACGTTTATTTCTGCCACGGCACAGGCTACAAGAACAACGGCAAGAACCTTAACAACTACTTCGGAAGAATTTATCAGGCAAGATATCTCACCGGTATCGTTGCAGGTATGAAGACAGAGTCAAATCTTATCGGTTACGTTTCCGCTATGGGCAGCGAGAACTCTGAGTGCACAGGCGGTATCGACGCTTTCGCAATGGGCGTTTATTCTGTAAATCCTGACGCTAAGGTTTATGTAAAGGTAACAAACAGCTGGTATTCACCAACAGAGGAAACAAACGCTGCAAAGGCTCTTCTTTCTGAGGGCTGCGACGTTATCGCTCAGCACTGCGACACACCTAACCCACAGCTCGAGGCTGAAAGCGCAGGCAAGTGGGGCGTAGGCTACAACACAGATATGTCTAAGGACGCTCCTAAGGCTACACTTACTTCAACTCTTTGGAACTGGTCTGCATACTACACATATCAGGTAAAGCAGATCGTAGATGGCAACTGGAAGTGTGAGAACTACTACGGCGGCATGGCTGACGGTCTTGTAGACATCGCTCCTCTGAACATGGATATCTGCACAGAGGATATGCAGAAGGCTGTTGACGAGGCTAAGGCTAAGATCGAAGACGGCTCATTCAACGTATTTGACGGCGTTATCGAAACAAACGACGGCAAAACAGTTGGTGAAGAGGGCAAAACTCTTGACGACGCTACTATCACAGGCGGAATCAACTGGTACTTCAAGAACGTTGAGGTCAAGTAATAAGGCTTAACAGCATAACAAAACATTTATACGGGCGGTGCAGGTTGCCGCCTGTTTTGTTAATGATATGAGCATACGGCAGCAGGTAATTCTGCTGTCGGTTTCTGATGACATTAGCAAATCTAAGGAAGTTCATAAAAAGGAGCTGAAAGTATGAGTGAAGAAATATCTGCTGAGATCGCTGTAAAATGCAGCGGTATAACAAAAGTTTTCGGCAGCGTGGTTGCAAACGACGGCATTGATCTTGAAGTAAAATACGGTGAGATACTTGCACTGCTGGGCGAAAACGGATCAGGAAAGACCACGTTGATGAATATGCTTTCGGGTATCTATCACCCTGACAAGGGCAATATCTACATTGCCGGCAAGCCTGAGGCGATAAATTCACCTATGGATTCTATCGAACTTGGCATAGGCATGATACATCAGCACTTCAAGCTTGTGGAGGTGTTCTCCGCCGCAGACAACATTGTGGCAGGCACAAAGGGCAAGCTTAAGAGCAAGGGCGCTGTAAGAGATGAGATAAAAAAGATATCTGAACAGCTTGGTCTTGAAGTTGACCCTGACAAAAAGGTATACAATATGTCCGTCAGTGAAAAGCAGACAGTTGAGATACTGAAGGTGCTTTACAGGGGTGCTAAAATACTTATTCTTGACGAGCCTACGGCGGTTCTTACTCCGCAGGAAACTGAAAAGCTTTTCAACATCCTGAGAAAAATGAAAGCTCAGGGCTGTGCTATCATTATCATCACCCACAAGCTGGGCGAGGTAATGGATATATCTGACAGAGTGACCATACTGCGAAAGGGCAAGAGCGTTGAAACTGTAAACACAGCAGAGAGCAGTGAAAAACAGCTCACTGAGCTTATGGTAGGCAAGGCGGTGGAGCTTTCAATAGAAAGACCTGAACCTGTGAACGTAAAGCCGATACTTAATGTAGTCGATCTGACGGTAAAGAACTCTGAGGGAAGCATTGCTCTCGATGACGTAAGCTTTGTTATAAACAGGGGCGAGATACTTGGTGTGGCAGGCATTGCAGGAAGCGGTCAGAAAGAGCTTTGCGAGACTATCGCAGGGCTTCAGAAGATAGAAAAGGGCGCAGTGCTTTACAACAAGGAGAACATCATAGGCAAGACACCTAAGGAGATAATAAATCTCGGCATAAGCATGAGCTTTATCCCTGAGGACAGACTTGGAATGGGTCTTATCGCTTCGGTGGGTATGACGGACAATATGCTTCTTAAAACATACAAGCAGGGCAAGCTTTGCTTTGTAGACAGAAAGCCTGCTAAGGCGCTTTCAAAGGAGCTTATAGAAAAGCTTGAAATAAAAACTCCGTCAACGGAACTTCCTGTAAGAATGCTTTCGGGCGGAAACGTTCAGAAGGTCCTGCTTGGACGAGAGATACACAGTGAGCCTGACCTGCTCATAACCGCATATCCTGTTCGTGGACTTGACATCAACTCATCATATCTTATATACTCGCTTCTTAACGAGCAGAAGAAAAAGAACACGGCTGTGCTTTTCATAGGCGAGGACCTTGACGTTCTTCTGGAGCTTTGCGACAGGATAATGGTGCTTTGTCACGGCAAGATAACAGGTATTTGTGACGCCAAAAAGGTCACAAAGGAACAGGTAGGCATGATGATGACAGGCTCGACAATGGAGGAGGTGCTGGGCATTGGCTGATATTATAAAAAAAGAGCCTCTTATAAGAATAGCCAAGCGTGCTGAACGCTCAAACAAGCAAAAGCTTATCATAAGGCTTCTGTCGGTGCTTCTGGCTATTTGTGCAGGCGGAATATTCATTCTTATTCTTGGCAAAGATCCGTTTTCATACTATGCGAAAATGGTAAAGGGTGCTTTTATCGGCAAGAACGCCGCAAGCCCTTTTATGCCGTTCAAAGAAACCATAAAGATAATGATACCGCTTCTTATATCTTCTCTTGGCATTACGCTTGCGTTTAAGATGAAGTTTTGGAATATCGGTGCAGAGGGTCAGATAATAATGGGCGGAGTTTTCGCTTCATACTTCGCTCTTTATCATTACGATATGCCTCACTATCTGCTTTTCATTGTGATGTTCGTTGCGGCGATGATAGGCGGAGGACTGTACGGCATTATCCCTGCATTTTTCAAGGCAAAATTCGACACAAACGAAACTTTGCTCACCCTTATGCTCAACTATATCGCACTTTACGTTATAGATTGGCTCACAAAGGGCGCATGGCAGGATCCTGAGTCAAAGGGATATCCTAAGATAGCAAGATTTGACCTTAACGCATGGCTTGACTCGCTGGGCGGTGTGCAGATAGGCTGGTTGATAGGTCTGGTGCTTGTGGTATTGGTATTTATCTATCTTAAATACACAAAGCAGGGCTACGAGATAACTGTAGTATCAGACAGCCACGCAACTGCAAGATATGCAGGCATGAGCCCTAGCAAGATAATGATAAGAACGATGTTTTTGAGCGGTGCTATCTGCGGTATCGCAGGAATGGTGCAGGCTTGCGGAACAGAACACACACTTTCAACATCTGTTGCAGGCGGAGTAGGCTTCACGGCTATCATAGTTGCATGGCTTGCAAACCTCAATCCATTCGGCATACTTGTGGTGTCATTCTTATTCGCAGTCCTTGAAAAGGGCAGCACTGTGGTATCGTCTGAATTTGTTCTTTCACCTTACTGCTCGGACGTTTTGCAGGGAATAATCCTGTTCTTCGTGCTTGGCTGTGAGTTCTTCATCAGATACAGATTTGTAACAAGAGGAGGCAGGAAAAATGACTAGACTTATTTCATTCCTTGCCCATGCGGTATATATGGGTACTCCTCTGCTTTTCGGCACAGTAGGAGAGATACAAAACGAAAAGGCGGGACACCTTAACCTTGGCGTTGAGGGAACAATGGCAATGGGCGCTTGTGCAGGCTTTATGGTAGCATACAAGACAGGAAGCCTTTGGCTTTCCATACTTGCGGCATTTCTTATGGGTGCGCTTGTTTCCCTTATCTATGCTTTTCTTACCATAACAATGATGGCGAACCAAAACGTAACAGGTCTTACACTGACTATATTCGGCACGGGACTTTCAAACTTCATAGGCGAGCAGATGATATCCGCTTCACCTACAGGCAACCTCAAACTGCCTGACGGAGTGATGAGCAGTCTGAAAAACATTGACATACCGCTTCTCAGCAAGATACCTGTTCTTGGAGAGGTGCTTTTCTCACAGAACATTTTCACATATCTGAGCATTGTTATCGCTGTGATAATGTTTATCTATCTGAAAAAGACTAAAGTGGGTCTTAACCTTAGAACTATCGGTGAGAATCCTGCTGTTGCGGACGCTGTGGGAATAAGCGTTGTGAAATACAAATACATAAACGTTCTTATCGGTGGAGGAATATGCGGAATAGGCGGAGCGTTCTGCTCAATGGTAATAAACGGCGGTGTTTGGATGGCAAACAGCGTGAACGGTCTTGGCTGGATAGCTGTAGCGCTTGTTATCTTTGCTGTATGGAATCCTGCAAGGGCTATTTACGGAGCGTATATTTTTGGTGCATTCATGGTGCTGAAATACTACTTCCCGAAAAACCTCGGCTTCACTGTTCCTGAGTCATTCTTTGATATGCTCCCATACCTTGTAACGGCTCTTGTTCTTATCATCACTTCAGTGAAAAAATCAAGAGAGCGTTCACAGCCACAATCCTGCGGTATAAATTATTTCCGTGAGGAGAGATAGGATCTCGAAGCTTGGCATTGTTTTCAAAGTGTAAAATAATTCTCAAGCCCCTACAATATATTACAGATAATACCTAAAGCAACATATTTAAAAGCTCTGCGTTTTGCAGGGCTTTTATTTTTGCCCTAGTGACAAAATGCAAAAGATGTGATATAATCAGATAAAAAGGGGTGAGAAAATGCTCAATATATACGAAAAATGCCCACAACCTAGGTTTTTCACCTGCGGCTGTCTTGAGAATGATGGCGGTTTTCTGCACATCAGGAGAACGCTTAACTGTGATGTGCTTATTTTTGTGACAGAGGGGACGCTTTTTATCACAATGAACGACACCGATCTTGCCGTGTGTCCGGGAGAATATGTCCTCCTGCCCTCCGGCACAGAACATTGGGGCACAAAGCCATGCGCAGGCAGGCTTTCATATATGTGGGTACACTTCTCTGCTCCGAAAACCCGTGGAGAAAGCTGCCCTGAGAGCGGCTTTGCATACGTTATCCCTGAGCATTTCACCGCCGCAGACCCTGGACGTGTGAGCATCATTTTCAGACAGCTTCTTGACTATCAGCGACAGGAAAGGCTTTACACTGAAATGCTCCCTGTCTGCACACTTTCAATGCTTCTTATGGAGATAACACAGCAATATCTTGCCGCTGGGAATGAACATGAGATATCCCCGAAGATATACAACATCTGCCAATGGATAAGATCGAACTGTCAGAAAAAGCTCACGGCAGAGATGATAGCACGGCATTTTCACTACAACGCTGAATATCTTTCCCTTATCTTCAAGAGGGAAACAGGCTGTACGCTTATAAAATATCTAAGCCGCACTAGAATAGACATCGCCAAAAGGCTTCTTGAAACGGAGGGCATAAGTATAAAGGAAACCGCCTATTCAAGCGGTTTTTTTGACGAAAAATACTTTATGAGGACCTTTCGCAAGCTTGAGGGCATGACGCCTATGCAATATCGTGAGGCATTTAGGAAAAGGAATATAAACAGTAAATAAAAGAAGCGATACCACACGGCTTTTTGTGCGGTATCGCCTTTATTTTATATTAACTAAAGGTTGATAAAACAAGTGAGCGGACACTGGTTGCACCTACAGGAGGTTTGATAAAAACTTACTTCTTCTCAGAGAAATAAACTGTGTATTCCTCGTCCATAACGTCGTAAAGTGGCTTGAATGTGATGTTATATTCCTGTCTCTTTGTGATATACTCGTTCTGCTTCCATGGGAATGTGCTGTAGGTGTGTTCTATCTGTGGCTCGAAAATATCGGCAGGCTTTGAGTAGTCACCGTGTAGACCGCAGTCACAGCCTGTTATGCCTGCAAGAACTATCGGCCCGTCAACTGCTGCCGCAAGGTATGGCATATCTTCAAGACGCTCCATTCTTATTTCTGACGGGAAGAAAAGACCAACTGTGTCGTTCTGCCACTCACCTGCCAGCTTTATATAGCCGTTTGCGATCTCAGCCTTTACTGCATTGCCGTTCACTGTCACTTCAGGCTCACCGCTTACCCATTCAGGCAGGCGAAGCTTCAGAACAAAAGCTGTCTTTTCTTCACAGCTTACTGTGAACTTCATTGACCAGCGTGACATTGTGAAGTCAGAATGTTCGTCAAAGAAAGTCTGGCTGTTGTAGTTTTTCATATCAGTTGTCTGCTCAATATGAACAGGCTTGTCTGATACTGTGATATCAGCCTTTGAAGGTATATACTGGCTGACAATAACGCCCTCACTGTCTGTAAAATAGACAAGGTCAGGATAAAGAGTCTGAGCCTGCACCATTGTTCCGTGACAGCACCAGAAATCGTGGGTCTTGCTGCCCCATTTTTTCTTTGAGCCGTGTTTAAGAGGCAGGAAATATGTTGGCATACCGGTAGAAGCGTTCTGCTGTGCAAGGAAGCCGTTATAAAGGCAACGCTCGATATAATCTGCATACTTTGTGTCACCTGTCCACTTGAAGAGGTAGTCGGCAGTTCTTACGAGGTTGTATACAGTGCAAAACTCCTGATCTGACGCACCAAGGAAATGACCCTGCTGATGAGGTGGCACCCAGAACTCACCTGAGTTTGCACCGCTTGTGGCGTATGTTCCACGGTCTGTGACAGCGCACTTGAAAAATCTCTCTGTGCGCGTTTTCCACTTTTCATCCCCTGTTATCTCATACATTCTTGCCGCACCATGAGAAAGCGGGATACCTGCGTTTGCGTGGTCGTTTGTGAGAGCGTCGCCGCCCTTATCAAGAGTATCGAAAACGCAGTTTCCGCTGTAGCGTTCGGCAAGCTTCATATACTTTTCGTCTTTTGTTATGCCGTAAAGGTCAGCCCAGACTTCGAGCATACCGCCCTGCTCGCCCTTATAAATGGCGTCGGGTGAACGTTTCAGCATCTCGTCTGTCCAATGAACATACCAATCTGCAAGCTTGCCCACAACGTCAAGAGCCTGCTCATTGCCTGTGTATTTATACACGTCAGTAAGACCCATGACAGTTTTGTGCATTACATACTGAGGTGACCACACATACTGACCTCTTGCCATCAAATCGAAATACTTTTCAGGGATAGAGCCTATCCACTCGCCGCCATTGAGCTTCTGACAGCGTGCAAGCTCGCTTATTATCTTATCAAGCTTTGCTTTAAGCTCAATATCCTCATTTGAAGCGCAATAAGCTGCCGCCGCAGACAACCAATGACCGAGAAAATGACCTCTCAACTGGCAGGTAGGAGCTTCCCAGCCCCAGTGGAGCTTTGCTCCTTCAGGATCGTTCGCCACCTGAAGCCCCGGCATTACAACGCCTGCTTCTAGGTAGAAATTCTGCAAAAGGCAAGTGGAGTCAAGCTCAAAAAGGTAGTTTCTGTTAAGGTCGGCTCTTTCACGAAAAAGTCCTGAAAGAAGCGACACATTATGACTGTTCACTTTATCAAGCATAGAAGATACCTCCGAAATTTTATTTTTTCTATACTTGATTATAACAGCAAACCGCATATCTTTCAAGTGGACAAAACCCGAGATTTTATGGACAAAGCTTAGGTATTCATAGCCCAATTACGATACAACAAAAGAAATGGGCGACCACAGGTCGCCCATACGCTTTGTTATGTTATGATAAACTGTTTTTACTTCGCCTTTGCCGAAGCCACAAAAGATTTGAGCTCCTCCTCAGACATATAGCCGACAGTTGAAGCAACTACCTTGCCATGTTTCACAACAAAAAGGGCAGGTATGCTCGAGATACCGAAAGCGGCTGCAAGCTCGTTTTCATCGTCAACGTTGACCTTCCCCACCTTTACAGAACTGTCCTCCTCAGAATACTTATCCACCAGCGGTGAAAGCATTTTGCACGGACCGCACCATGCTGCCCAGAAGTCAAGCAGGACAGGCTTTTCCGAGTGCATTACTTCGTTTTCAAAATTATCCTTTGTTATGACCTTTACTGACATTTTTCACAGCTCCTTTTCTAATCCTTGCTTTTGTAATAGAGCATACAATGGCAGAAGCCCTCAAAATTCGGGTCGGCTATCTGCTCACGGAACTCTTTGCACATACACTTGTTTTCCTCTGTGCGCTGTATCCTGCACGGACAATAGCCACCTGTGCGTTTAAGCCCCTCTTTTATGCTCTTTACCATTTCTTTATCATCATTAAGACGTACCATTACTACCTATCCTTTGCAGATATGCTTAGATTATTCCTTGACAAATGCCTTTACTATCTCGCCGATATACTGATAGTGATAATCCTTGTCAGAATACCATTTCTCATCGTTTTCAGTATCAACAAAGCACTCAGGCTTCATCTCCTGAACATAAGCCTTTTTGCACACAAGCACCATATCAGCTTCCGCAAAAGCTGTTACCTCCACGCCGTTTTCAGACACGAACACAGGGGTCAGACCTGTTTCCTTTGCCTTGTCGCAGTCACGTCCACTATGTGAGCCACAGAATGAAAGTGCCTTTTTATACTCCTCTTTGAAAAAGCTTATGGTGAAATATTCTGCCTTGTCGATAAATTCCTTTGTATATCTCTGTGGTCTTATAACTGTGGTGAAGGTGTTCTTTCCCCACATAACGCCTGCAAAGCCCCATGAAGCTGTCATTGTGTTCCAGCCACTCTCGTCGCCTGCTGTTACAAGAAACCACTCCTTGCCTATCTTTTTGTATGGATTGAAGTCAATAGCGTCAAGCTTTTCTGTTACCTCTTTGAAACCGTTGAAACTGCTCATTTTCATTACCGCCTTTCAGTATTATGTCAGACTTATCATACTTATTGTACACCAATATCGTATAGAAAACGTCTGAGTATATTATATATCATTTCTTATGAAATTGCAACCCCTTGAAAACACTGAAATATTGTACAAAAATCGTTAAACAGGGCTTTTTTGTGTTGCTTTTTTTGAAGAATAGTGATATAATTGAATTAAGTATTTGTAAAGCTGTTTTTGTGTTTTTGGTTTAGCTGTTTTATTTTATGCCGTTACAATACTTGATATGTATATCTTTTGAAGTTTATACAGAATAAATTGTATATTGTCTAAAAATATACATTAAAAAGCCTTAAAATGTGTATAAATATAAAATTTTTATGCAAAAGCACTTGACAATGCTGTATAAAGGTGTATAATAATTTTATCGGCATGAGAGCCGTGAAAATATTATACAAACATACTTACTACAAACAATGGAGGAATTTTGTTATGGCAAAAGAGATCAAAAAGGTTGTCCTTGCTTATTCCGGCGGACTTGATACATCTATCATCATTCCGTGGCTCAAGGAAAACTACAACAACTGCGAAGTAATCGCTGTTTCAGGAAACGTTGGTCAGGGCACAGAGCTTGACGGCCTTGAGGAAAAGGCTATCAAGACAGGCGCTTCTAAGCTCTATATCGAGGACCTTACAGAAGAGTTCATCGAGGATTATGTATATCCAACAGTACAGGCTGGCGCTGTTTATGAGAACCAGTACCTCCTCGGCACTTCATTTGCTCGTCCGATCATTGCAAAGAGAATAGCTGAGATCGCTATCAAAGAGGGAGCTGACGCTATTTGCCACGGCTGCACAGGTAAGGGCAACGACCAGGTTAGATTTGAGCTTGCTATCAAGGCTTTCGCTCCTGATATGGAGATAATCGCTCCTTGGAGAATCTGGGATCTTAAGTCAAGAGAGCAGGAGATCGAGTATGCTGAGGCACACAACATTCCTCTGAAGATAAACAGAGAAACAAACTACTCAAAGGACAAGAACCTTTGGCACCTTTCACACGAAGGTCTGGATCTTGAAGATCCTGCAAACGAGCCACAGTATGAGAAGCCGGGCTTCCTTGAAATGGGCGTTTCACCTATCATGGCTCCTGACAAGCCAACTTATGTAACTATCCACTTTGAAAAGGGTATCCCAACAGCAGTTGACGGCGTTGAGATGAACGGCAAGGAGCTTGTTACAAAGCTTAACGAGCTTGGCGGTGCAAACGGTATCGGTCTTGCTGACCTTGTTGAGAACAGACTTGTTGGTATGAAGTCAAGAGGCGTTTATGAAACTCCAGGCGGAGCTATCCTTTACAAGGCTCATGAAGTTCTTGAAACTATCACACTTGACAAGGAAACTGCAAGAGTTAAGCAGTATCTTTCAATCAAGTTTGCTGACATTGTTTACAATGGTCAGTGGTTCACTCCTCTCCGTGAGGCTATGAGCGCATTTGTTACAGAAACACAGAAGACTGTTACAGGTGACGTTAAGCTCAAGCTTTACAAGGGCAACATGATAAACGCAGGTGTAACATCTCCATACACACTTTATGATGAAGAAGTTGCTACATTTGATGAGGACAATGTTTACAATCAGGCTGATTCAGCAGGATTCATCAACCTCTTCGGTCTGCCTATCAAGGTAAGAGCTAAGCTCGAGCAGAAGAGAAACGCTAAGAAAGACTAATAGCGACGCTCTGGTCAGCAGAGCATAAAGGTGTATAACCTTAAAAAGTTTGTATAATATTTTTCACGGAGGTTTTGATATGTCAGATAACAACAGCATTTTTGAGCCTGCAATAGACAAGAAGGTCGAGATCTCTTATGACAGCCTGCCGAACTCCTCTTTTGAGGACGTAAACCTCGGCGGAGCAAAGTTCTCGAACGTAAATCTTAAGGAAGCCGTTTTCGATGACGTTAACATGGACGAGACACATTTCAACAACGTCAGCATGAAAGAAAGCGACTTTGCAGATATGTATATGGTAAACACAAAGTTCTTGGGCGTAAATCTCAGCAACTCGAGATTTGGCTGCTCTATCATGAACAATGTTGAGTTTAAAAATCCTGATCTTAAGAACTCACAGTTCATTCACTGTGACCTTACAAACGTTGAGATAAACGATTGCAAGATAGACGGTCTGAAGATCAACGGCGTGGATATCCAGAAGCTGCTTGAACAGCACGAAAAGGAAATTTGATCCGCACTTATTGAAATGTATTGGGGCAGGATGATCCTTTGGGGTCATTTTGCCCATACATTTTTTATATTTGATAACTTGAAATAAACATAAAGGACGGTTTTAAAATGGCAGGAAAAATGTGGGCAGGAAGATTTACAAAGGAAGTTGACGAAAGAGTCAATGATTTCAATTCATCTATTTCCTTTGACGCAAGAATGTACCGCTATGATATAGAGGGTTCTATGGCGCACGCCACAATGCTGGGCGAGTGCGGTATAATCGAAAAGCACGAAAGCGAAAAAATAGTCCAGGGACTTAAGGGTATTCTTGCGGATATCGACGAGGGAAAATTACAGTTCGACCCTACTGCAGAGGACGTTCATATGTTTGTTGAGGCTGAGCTTACCAAAAGGCTTGGCGACACAGGCAAAAGACTTCACACGGCAAGATCAAGAAACGATCAGGTGGCACTTGACGTGAGAATGATACTCAGAGCCGAAACAAAAGAGATAATCGAGCTTGTGAAAAAGCTTGAGCACACTATCCTTGACATTGCAGAGAAAAATCTCACAACTGTTATGCCGGGATATACTCATCTTCAGAGGGCACAGCCTATCACATTTGCTCACCACCTTATGGCGTATGCAAATATGCTTCTGAGAGATATTTCAAGACTTGAGGACAGCTACAAGAGAACAAACATCATGCCTTTGGGAAGCGGTGCTCTTGCATCTACAACTTACCCTATAAACAGACAGAGAGTGTGCGATCTGCTTGGCTTTGACGAGATAACACAGAACTCACTTGACGGCGTTTCGGACAGAGATTTCTGCATCGAGCTTTGCTCAGCTATCTCACTGCTTATGATGCACCTTTCAAGATTTTCAGAGGAGATAATACTTTGGTGCTCATGGGAATTCAAATTCATCGAGCTTGACGACGCTTATGCAACAGGCTCGTCTATCATGCCACAGAAGAAAAACCCTGATGTTACTGAGCTTATCAGAGGCAAGACAGGCAGAGTTTACGGCGACCTTAACACACTGCTCGTTATGATGAAGGGTCTGCCACTTGCATACAACAAGGATATGCAGGAGGACAAGGAAGCTATCTTTGACGCAATCGACACTGTTAAGCTTTGCCTTAAAACGTTTGACCCGATGCTTGCTACAATGAGAGTTATCCCTGAGAACATGAGAAACGCCGCAGCCAAGGGCTTTATAAACGCTACAGACTGCGCTGACTATCTTGTTAAGAAGGGTATGCCTTTCAGAGACGCTTACAAGATAACGGGCACTCTCGTTCACACCTGTATTGAAAAGGGCTGCACACTTGAAACTCTCCCATTGGAGGAGTACAGGAAGCTCACTGACAACTTTGACGAGGACGTTTATGACGCTATCAGCCTTGACACCTGCGTAATGCAGAGAAAAGCGGCAGGCGGTCCTGCTCCTGAGTCTGTAAAAGCTCAGATAGAATATGTCAGAAATAAGCTTTGATAAACACCGCTCCCCTGTTAAGACGGCACTGCTATATCTTGTGCTGTGGGAGCTTGCGACAGTTATAATGTGGCTTTTTACGGCTAAGCTTTTTGTGATATATCCGCTGTTTGCGGTGGGATTTACGGTGGTGTACCCTGTGTGTACATGGTGGACTTGCTACCGACACGCTAAGAACTACGGCTTGAAATGGTATGTTGCGCCTGTGATGATAGGGGTTTCGGTGATAGAATATATCTTCGTGGAGGAAGCAAGGTCGGTAGTGCCGAACTTTATCGTACTCACTGTGTTGACCGCAGGCTTTGCCGCAGGTATTGGAAACTGCTTTGCGGATAAGGACGCAATAAACGCCGCAAAGGAAGATAAAAAGCGTAAAAAGCTGAAAAAAGAACCTGAATACAAGAACATTTTGGACGATAATTAAAAGTATGCAGACGGCTAAAGAGCTGTCAGCCAAACGGACGAACACTGTTCGCCCCTACAAAAGTTTGCATTTGCATGAGCATACAGATTATTGACAGACAAAATCATAAAGTTTTATAGAAGGATATGAAGAAAAATGAAAACAAGAGTTTTTATTGATGGCAAAGAGGGAACAACGGGACTTCAGATATATGAGCGTTTTCAGAACAGAAATGACGTTGAGATAATGCTCATTGACGAGGAAAAGCGTAAGGACGTGAACGAGAGAGCAAAGATGATAAACTCATCGGATATCACTTTTCTCTGCCTGCCTGACGCAGCGGCAATAGAGGCGGCTTCACTTTGCACAAACCCTGATGTTAGGATAATAGACGCTTCTACCGCCCACAGAACAAACCCTGCTTGGGACTATGGTTTTCCTGAGCTTTCTGAAAAGCATAGAGAGAATATCCGCAATTCAAAAAGAGTTGCAAACCCAGGCTGTTATGCAAGCGGCTTTATAAGCCTTGTTTATCCTCTCGTAAAGGAAGGAGTGCTTCCTGAGGATTATCCTGTTACCTGCCACGCAGTTTCAGGCTACAGCGGCGGCGGAAAGAAAATGATAGCCGCTATGGAAAGCGAAAATAAAACAAAGGAAATGTATTCTCCACGTCAGTATGCACTTGGGCAGAAGCACAAGCATATCCCTGAAATGCAGGCGGTGTGCGGACTTAAATATAAGCCTATGTTCAATCCGATAGTGGATGACTATTATAATGGTATGGTTGTTTCTGTGCCGCTGGTGACAAGATGTTTGACAAAAAAGTATACACCTGAGAATATCCATGAAATAATGGCGGAGCATTATCTTGGTCAGCATTTCGTTAAGGTAATGGAGCTTGGTGGAACAAAAACGCTTCCTGACGGATTTATCGCAGCGAATACATTGGCAGGAACAAATAATATGCAGATATTCGTCTGCGGAAATGAGGATCAGATATTGCTTATGTCGAGATTTGATAACCTTGGAAAAGGCGCAAGCGGCGCAGCAATACAGAATATGAATATAATGTTGGGGATAAACGAAGCAACGGGGCTGGAATAACAAAAAAGCAAAAAACAAACCAAAAGCACCGCACAAAAAAATCGCCGGTGCAGGGCGGCGTTAGCCCTGCCGAGGGACGGGGGCGAGCAGCCCCAGCGGGGGCAAAATAAAGCCAAAAGCAAAATCAAACCCAACAGGGGGCAGAGCCCCCTCCACAAAAGTACGGTCTAAAAAAAGCGGCGGACAAAAAAATAAAACAAACCGAAGTAAAATTTCTCAACCAAGCCTAAAAACCAACAAAACTCCGCCGCTTTTGTCATTTGAACAGCGAAGCGTCTTCAAATGACTCGCCAACGGCGACAATAAGCTCCCCCACAAAGGAGAGCAATCCCCGACCAATGAGTGCGAATATAAAAGTGCGGAAAAAATAAGCGGGCAAACGCTGTTCGCCCCTACAGAAATAATTAATAGAAAAAATCTGTCCTGATCTAATTAGTGTGAAAATTTTGTAAGGAGTTTTGAATATGAAAGAGATATCAAAGAAAAATTTCGACGGCTATAAGTATGTAGACGGCGGCGTGTGTGCTGCAAAGGGCTTTAAGGCTAACGGTCTTTATTGCGGCATAAAGGAAAACCCTACAAAAAAACCTGACCTCTGCCTTGTGGAGTCTGACGTTATGTGCTCTGCCGCCGGCGTTTTTACTCAGAACAAGGTCAAGGGTGCTCCTGTTACTGTTTCTCAGAAAAATCTTGCTAAAACAGGCGGCAAGGCTAAGGGCTTTATCCTCAACTCCAAAAACGCTAACACCTGTAACGCTGACGGCGAGGAAAAGGCTTACAAAATGTGCGAGATGACTGCCGCTAAAATGGGCGTTAAGCCTGAGGAAATTCTTATCGCTCAGACAGGCGTTATCGGTCAGATACTCCCTCTCGAGCCTATCGAAGCTAAGATAGACGAGCTTTATGAGGGACTTTCCTATGAGGGAAACGAAAAAGCCGCTATTGCTATCATGACTACTGATACAGTGAAAAAGGAAGTGGCTGTTGAGTTTGAGCTTGACGGCAAGATCTGCCACGTTGGCGGCATGGGCAAGGGCAGCGGTATGATACACCCTAACATGGCAACTACGCTCAATGTTATCACCACGGACTGTGCTGTATCTTCCGAAATGCTCAAAAAGGCTCTTACTGATATCGTCAAGATAACATATAACTGCCTGTCTGTTGACGGCGACCAGTCAACGAACGATACCTGTGCTATTATGGCTAACGGACTTGCAGGAAACCCTGAGATAACAGCCGAGGGTGAGAGCTACGAGGTGTTCAAAAAGGCTCTTTATATCGTTATGATGAACATTACTAAAATGCTCGCAAAGGACGGCGAGGGCGCAACTAAGCTTCTTGAATGTACTGTTACCGGTTCAAAAGACCTTGACACCGCCATAATCGTTGCAAAGAGCGTTATATGCTCGCCGCTTTTCAAGTGTGCAATGTTCGGTGCTGACGCTAACTGGGGCAGGATACTCTGCGCTGTTGGATACGCTGAAGCTGATTTTGACATAAACAAGGTGGACGTTTCACTGTCATCAAAGGCAGGAGAGATACACGTTTGCCACAATGGTGCAGGCATAGAGTTCTCTGAGGAAGTGGCTAAGACCGTTCTTCTTGAGGACGAGATAACCATAAGCGTTTCTATCGGCGACGGCAACGGCACTGCCACTGCATGGGGCTGTGACCTTACATATGATTATGTTAAGATAAACGGCGATTACAGAAGCTAAGACATAAAATCAGTATAGGAAAGAAGAATGAGAAATGGACATAAGCAATAAAATCAGAAGTCAGATACTTATTGACGCTCTGCCGCACATTCAGAAATACCATGACAAGATAGTTGTTGTAAAATATGGCGGCAACGCTATGACAAACGCTGAGCTTAAAGAAGCTGTTATGAGCGATATCGTGCTTCTAAGTGAGGTAGGCATAAAGGTAGTTCTTGTTCATGGCGGTGGTCCTGAGATAAATGCAATGCTCAAAAGAGTCGGCATTGAAAGCAAGTTCATAAACGGTCTGAGATACACTGACGCTGAAACTATAGATATCGTTAAAATGGTGCTTTGCGGCAAGGTAAACAAGGAGCTTGTTTGCGCTTTGCAGCTTCATGGCGGAAAGGCTCTCGGTCTTTGCGGCTGTGACGGACAGATGATACTTGCGCAGAAGCTTGACAGCGAAGTTGACCTTGGTTTTGTGGGCGACATCAAAAAGGTGACGACAAAGCCTATAGTTGACGCACTTAACAACGGTTATGTTCCTATAATCTCCACAGTTGGCGTTGGCGAGGACGGACAGTCTTACAATATCAATGCTGACACTGCGGCGGCTAGGATAGCCTCCTGCCTGAGAGCGGAAAAGCTTATCCTTATGACGGATATAGTTGGTCTGCTGGAGGACAAGGACGATGATTCCACACTTATCCCACAGGTAAACGTCAGCGATGTGCCTTATCTCAAAAAGAAAGGCATCATAAGCGGCGGAATGATACCAAAGATAGACTGCTGTGTTGAAGCCGTAAGACGTGGCGTTAAAAAGACCACTATCATTGACGGCAGAGTACCGCACTCGATACTTATCGAGCTGCTCTCTAACGAGGGTATCGGTACACAGTTTATATAAAATATCAATACATATTGAAAAGAGTGATAAAAATGAACACCATAGAACAGTTCAACGAACACGTTATGCAGACCTATGGCAGAATAGGTCTTGTTATGGAAAGCGGTCATGGTCAGACGGCTGTTGGCGAGGACGGAAAAGAGTATATCGACTTCGGCTCCGGTATCGGCACAAACAGCCTTGGCTACTGCGACGAGGATTGGGTGAACGCTATCTGCGATCAGGCACACAAGATACAGCACACCTCAAACTACTATTACACAAAGGTACAGGCTGACTTTGCAAAAAGACTTTGCGAGGCAACAGGCTATGAGAAAATGTTCTTCGGCAACTCGGGCGCAGAGGCTAACGAGTGCGCTATCAAGCTTGCAAGAAAATACAGCTTTGACAAATACGGCAAAGACGCTGAGAGAAATATCATCATCACCCTTGTAAACAGTTTCCACGGCAGAACGCTTTGCACTCTTTCTGCAACAGGTCAGGAGGTTTTCCACAACTACTTCTTCCCGTTCGTTGGTGGATTTGAGAATGTTATCGCTAATGATATTGACGATCTTATGGACAAGCTCAACAAGCTTGACAACAAGGTTTGCGCAGTAATGTTCGAGTTTGTTCAGGGCGAGGGCGGAGTTATACCTCTTCAGCAGAGCTTTGTGAACACTATCATGCTTGAGTGTGCAAAGAGGGATATCCTCACTATCGCAGACGAGGTACAGACAGGTGTTGGCAGAACCGGCAAGCTCCTAACATCTGAGCTTTACAACGTAAAGCCTGACATAACCACACTTGCAAAGGGTCTTGCAGGCGGTGTTCCAATAGGCGTGTGCCTTGCTAACAAGAAGTGCAGCGAGGTACTTGGCAAGGGTACACACGGCTCAACATTCGGCGGAAACCCTATTTCCTGTGCAGGTGGAAACGCAGTTCTTGACAAGGTGACAAAGCCTGAGTTTCTTGAAGAAGTTCGCAAAAAGGGCGAATATTTCAGAAAAAAGCTCGCAGAAATAGACGAAGTTGAAGGCGTTGACGGACTTGGTCTTATGATAGGCGTAAGGCTCAAAACAAAGAAAGCCGCTGATGTGCTTAACAAGTGCTTTGAAAACGGACTTCTTATTCTCACAGCAAAGGATAAGCTGAGATTTTTGCCACCGCTGAATATCTCATATGAGCAGATAGACAAGGGACTTGCTATACTGAAAAAAGTTCTTGACGAGAAATAACAAAGTGTGTAGGTGCGAACAGTGTTCGCCCGTTTGATACGCAATACCAAATAAAAATCAAATTACGGAGGAAATATTATGAAACATTTACTTAAAATGCTCGACCTTTCCAAGGAGGAAATTCTCGACATTCTCAATCTTGCAGACCAGCTCAAATACGAAAACAAAAACGGTATCGAGCATCACATTCTTAAAGGCAAAACTCTCGGAATGATATTCCAGAAGTCCTCTACCCGTACAAGAGTTTCTTTTGAAACAGGTATGTATCAGCTTGGCGGTCAGGCACTTTTCCTTTCAAACCGTGACCTCCAGATAGGCAGAGGCGAGCCTGTTCAGGACACAGCCCGTGTTCTTTCACGTTACCTTGACGGCATCATGATCCGTACTTTTGAGCAGAAAGAGGTTGAGGATCTTGCTAAATATGGCTCTATCCCAATAATAAACGGTCTGACAGACTTCTGCCACCCTTGTCAGGTGCTTGCTGACCTTATGACTATCAGAGAGTTCAAGGGACGCTTCGAGGGTCTGAAAATGTGCTACATAGGCGACGGCAACAACATGGCAAACTCGCTTATCGTTGGTGGACTTAAGGTAGGCATGGAAGTTTCTATCGCTTGCCCTAAGGATTATCAGCCTGCTGCTGAGGTTCTTGAATTTGCCAAGGGCTACGGCGACAAGTTCTCAATGACAGACGTTCCTCTTGAGGCTGCAAAGGACGCTGACGTTCTGTTCACAGACGTTTGGACTTCAATGGGCGAGGAAGCTGAGACAGAGAAGAGAAAGATCGCATTTAAGGGCTATCAGATAAATGACGATATCATGGCTGTTGCAAAGGCTGACGCAATGGTTCAGCACTGTCTGCCTGCTCACCGTGAGGAGGAGATAACAGAAAAGGTATTCGAGGCTCACGCAAATGAGATATTCGAGGAAGCTGAAAACAGACTTCATGCACAGAAAGCCGTTATGGTCAAGGTAATGGGTCCGCAGGAATAATTCGCATATGACAAAAGCCGTCCACGCTGGTGGGCGGCTTTTTTGTGTTGAACACATCAAAAAGGTCTTTGATGTGACGGGATAAAAAGATCCGCAGTCCTCAAAGAACTGCGGTCATAGTTAAATAACATTTTCATTTACGATATGGTAGCTTTGCAGAATTTCTGGGTCAAACTGAATGAGTGAGATCATTCTGCGTGCAGGACCGATAGGCTGGTTCGTACCTGTTTCCCACGCCTCAACAGTTTTTGTCGAAACTCCGATCACTGCGGCAAATACCGCCTGCGTAAATCCCAGCTTTTTTCGGATCGCTTTTATATCTTCAGCAGATATATCAGGCAAAGGCTCTATTCTAAGAGTTGTTTTTTAGCAGAAATTTTACCTTTTTCGTAGTCAACTGCCTCGTTAAGTCCAGTAATTATGCTGTCAAACACATTCATATTAAAGCTGGTCTCCTTCGTATTTATTATTGAAGTTGTAATATACTTTCTCATTTGGAAGCACTGCCTTAATCGGATAAACTGACATCCCAAAAGAATCTGTAAAAATAACATCTTCTCCAATATGTTTTTCAAGAAACTCATCAGAAAAATCAGATATTAAACCAATGCTGATAGCTCCATTCCTTGTAAAATTCAATCCTTCAATTTGTATACTCTTTTCAATCAAAGAACAATCTGAAGTGTGAAAAAAATTCAACAACATTTTTTGAATATCTCGTTCGATTTGAATCTGATTATCAAGATAATATCTGATTGCTTCTTCTTGTTCAAATGAAATTACAGCATCTTTTTGATTTGAGTATATACATAGATACAGGTCAAAAGTTTTATCCCATAATGTAATGATAAAGCTCTTCTTTGTGTACCAATCTGTTTTTTTAATCAAAGTTCCTAATACAGGATGCTCAATTGTAGTTGGTTTATTTTTTTTCTTTGTCTTTCCAAAAAACATAATCTCGCCTTTAAAATTTGTATGGCTTAGCCCATTACTACCTCAACATTTACTGTTGCACCATTTTCAGCTACAGGGAGAACATTGCCCTCTACTGCCTTGCCGTCAACAGTTACGCTCTTTACGCCCTTGCAAACGTGGTCAGGGTTCTTAACAGTGATGTTGTATGTTGCACCTCTGTACTGACGTGTTGCTGTCATGCCGTCCCACTCGTGAGGGATAGATGGATCTATCTTCAAGCCGTCAAAGTCAGCCTGTACTCCGAGAATGTACTGTGAGATAGCTACCATGTTCCATGCGGCTGTACCTGTGAGCCAGCTGTTCTTGCCCTCGCCGAATCTGCTTGCGTCCTTACCAGCTATCATCTGACCGTATACATAAGGCTCTGTCTTATGAAGATCAGATATCTCCTCGTTGAATGCAGGAGCTATCTTGCTGTAATACTCGAACGCCTTGTCGCCTCTGCCTGCATATGCCTCTGCACAGATTATCCAAGCATTGTTGTGTGTGAAGATACCGGCATTCTCCTTATATCCGCCTGGGTATGTGGATATCTCACCATACTGGATATAATACTTTGAGTATGCAGGGTTGTTAAGAACAAGACCATACTTTGTATTGAGGTACTTGTCGATAGAATCAAGTGTCTTGATGTCAGCGCCCTCGTCCTTGCCTATTTCAGACATAACTGCGAAGCCCTGTGGCTCGATGAATATCTTACCCTCTTCACATTCCTTAGAACCCATTTTTGCGCCTGTGGAATCGTAAGCTCTCAGGAACCAATCGCCGTCAAATGCAGATTCCATAACGTTCTTCTTCATCTTGTCTATCTCAGCCTGTGCTGCGGCAGCCTCATCGTCCTTGCCAAGGTGCTTGAGGATAGACACATAGTTAGGGCCTGTGTATGTAAAGAGTGTTGCCACCATTACAGACTCAGCTACCTTTGAGTAGCCGCCCTCAGCTGCAAACTTAGGGTTTGTATAAGTCTGGAAGCTCTCGCCCGGAGTATCAGAATAGCATGAAAGGTTGATACAATCGTTCCAGTCAGCTCTCATTGCAAGTGGCAGACCGTGAGGGCCGAGGTTATTTACAATGTGATAGAATGATACCTTAAGGTGGTCGAGCATTGGCTTAGCCTTTGACTCGTCATTATCGTATGGTACCATTTCGTCAAGGATAGACCAGTCGCCTGTTTCCTTGATGTATGCGGAAACTGAAAGGATCATCCACAGTGGGTCGTCTGAGAAGTCGCCGCCGATATCGGAGTTGCCCTTCTTTGTAAGAGGCTGATACTGATGATAGCAGCCGCCGTCAGGAAGCTGTGTAGAAGCGATGTCGATGATACGCTGTCTTGCACGGTCCGGTATCTGATGAACGAAACCGAGGATATCCTGGTTTGAATCTCTGAAGCCCATTCCTCTGCCGATACCGCTCTCGAAATATGATGCGGAACGTGAAAGGTTGAATGTTACCATGCACTGATACTGGTTCCAGATATTTACCATTCTGTTTACCTTATCGTCAGGTGTGTCAACATTGATAACGCTGAGAAGTCTGTCCCAAGTTGCCTTGAGCTCTTCAAGACCTGCGGCTACCTTTTCAGGAGTGTTATACTGCTCGATCATTGCGAGAGCCTTTTCCTTATTGATAGTAACTCCGTCAGCCTCGAACTTCTTGTCAACAGGCATTTCAACATAGCCGAGGATAAATACAAGAGTCTTTGACTCGCCCGGAGCAAGTGTTATCTTCTTGTAGTGTGAAGCGATAGGTGACCAACCGTCTGCAAATGAGTTGTTAGCCTTGCCTGCTTCAACAGCCTGTGGGTTATGGAAGCCGTTATAAAGACCGATAAATGAATCTCTGTCTGTATCATAGCCGTCTATCTCGTCATTTACTGTATAGAATGCAAAGTGATCTCTTCTGTCTCTGTATTCTGTCTTGTGATAGATAGTTGAACCTACTACCTCAACACGACCTGTGCTGAAGTTTCTCTGGAAGTTTGTGCAGTCGTCCTGAGCGTCCCAAAGGCACCACTCTGCAAATGAGAAGAATGAGAATGTTTTTTCTTCATTGCTCTCGTTTGTGAGAACTACCTGCTGAACTTCGCCGTTATAGTTCTGAGGAACAAAGAATGTAGCCTCAGCCTTAAGTCCGTTCTTCTTACCTGTGATGATAGTATAGCCCATACCGTGACGGCACTCATAAAAATCAAGCTCTGTCTTTACCGGTGACCAGCCCGGATTCCAGATAGTTTCGCCGTCTTTGATATAGAAATATCTTCCGCCCATGTCGATAGGCACGTTGTTGTAACGGTAACGAGTTATTCTTCTCAGTCTTGCGTCCTTATAGAAGGAATAGCCTCCTGCTGTGTTGGAGATAAGTGAGAAGAATTCCTGTGTGCCAAGATAGTTTATCCATGGATATGGCGTTCTTGGATTGCTGATGACATATTCCTTTTTCACGTCATCAAAATGACCAAATTTCATCAATAATTTCCACCTTTCGTAATTTATCTATTGTTAATTAATTTCTTAATTATAACCATTGTGAAGTGTATAGCCGTCACAAAGTGATCAAGCCAACGGGCGAACGCTGTTCGCCCCTACATTTACAGAGCTGTTACATAACTCTCATTCTGCATAATGATAGTTTTTTCTATTATTCAGTAAAGAATCTCTGCCAGCACTTGAATGTGTGACCCTTTGTTATCTCCTCATATCCGCTCACTTCGTTAGGCAGGCTGAGATTAGGAGAGTTTATCATAGCTGTCATTGGTTCAGGGCAGAAATATCCTTTATTGCCCTTATCGTTCCACATATTCCAGAACTTAAATTCTTTTGACACCTCGTTGCAAACCTTATGACCATTGTCAGTATCCACAACATAAGAGCCATAGAAATCCTTGCCGTCAAGCTTGTTCATGCCTGCGGTATACATATCGTTTGAGATATTATTCAGAGTAGGCATTTTTGTACCCTCTTTATATTCAAGGTCTTTCTTTTTAAGAGGCAAAAGCTTTTCTGTTGGCAGACATCTCTTGTCAAGCTCGCACTTTTCGATTATCGGCACGCACATTCTCATTGATTCCTCCCTGCCGCCGTCGCACATTGGCGCATTAAGGCAGGTATGAGTACATATAGAAACAGGCAGAGCCTTGTCGCTGTTGTTTGTCAGGTATATCTCCTGCAAAAGACCGTTTTCAGAAAGCGTAAACGTATAGGATATTTTAAAATCCACCGGAAAATAAGAATACATCTCGTCATTCTTGTCAAAGGTATAAGAAGTAACAAGCACAACTTTTTTATCCTGTGTTGAATAACACTCTATTTCGTGTTCTCTCTTATGCACCCAGCCATGGATAAAATTATCAAGCTTTTTCTCATTTACAGGCATTTGATACACTGCGTCAGAGGTCTTTATAATGCCCTTATCAAAGCGATTAGGCAAGAAAAGAGTAGGCAGTCCCCATATCTCTCTCGCCTTATTTATAGTCTTGAGAGTGCAGTCATCACGATATCTGAACACCTCTATGCCGTTTTCCTCGTCACGAAGCCTCAGCACAGCAGCACCAAGTTTTGGTGCGATAACGCAGGAATACTTTCCCGACTGCATTCTGACACATTCCGTATCTTTAAACATGAATTTAAGGTCTATATTATTCAAAAAAGTAACGCCCCCATAGTGCAAAGCGATGATCTGCCTCCCGCTTTACCATACATTTTTACTTAAACGATTAACATACAATCATTATAACATAGCCCGTCGCTTTTGTCTAGTACAAAACGCAGATTTTTATATAGAATTTTAGCTGTGTTTTTTAGTAGTTTTTTACCAAACGTTTAATGAATAATCCAAAAAAAATATGACAATACTACAATCAACAGCCCGCTGACAGACGGACTGCTCTATATCTTAAACAACCAAAGGAGGAGTTTCTCATGATAGATAGGATCGCACTGCTGCTTCTCATAATAGGCGGCATAAACTGGGGGCTTGTGGGCATTTTCCAGTTCGACCTTGTGGCATTTCTTTTCGGAGGCGCTGCAGCGATACTAAGCAGGATCATCTACGTTTTGGTAGCTATTTCGGCTATCTGGTGCATTTCACTGTTTTTCAAAGACAACAGACTTGTCACCGAGCAGTAGTCCCCTGCAGGTCATGGCGGCAGGAGAGGGAGCTTGTTTCAGAGGGCAGCATTTTATCACGGGTTTGCCTGCTGCATATTCTAAAATCGGCTCTCTTTCCTGCTGTCATGACCTTATTTTTTTGTTTTAAACATTAAAATTTGAACATCACAGACGCTAAAAATGGATAAGATATTTTACTTTTTTAAGTCGAATTAAGTTCAGACCTCACGCAGATGTCATTGTTAGCATAATGTCAACGAAATATTTGTGCAAAATCCCGAATTTTCAGAAAATTAACAAGTTCTTTGCAACTTTTTCTTGACTATCGCTACAAAAGAGGTTATAATTTAATTGATGTTAAGGATATTGAACATAATTTGTTTGATTTAACATCCGTTTTGTTGTCTCCTTTCTTTTGTTCTACACATAGTTTTTTTTATTTTCTGCTGAGCACCGTTGCTCAGCATTTTTTTTGCCCATTTTATGCACACGTTGAAAAATTCATATTTTAGAGTTATAATGTTATTTTATGGACTAATAAAACAATATGTCAGTTCTTACCTGTCAAAACGTTTTCGTCGTGAGAGAAAGGAGTAAATAGAATATGAGATATCTTATAGTTGTTGATATGCAGAATGATTTTGTCACGGGCAGTCTTGGTTCAAAAATGGCAGAAATGATCGTTCCTGCTGTCTGTGAAAAAATACGCAGTTACAAGGCTCAGGGCAGCACTGTATTCATGACCCTTGACACGCATTTCAAGGATTATCTTGAAACGCCTGAGGGAAAAAAGCTCCCTGTGGAACATTGCATAAAAGGCACCGAAGGCTGGCAGCCTGAGACTCAGGTAGCTGAGGCTATCGGTGGAAGCGCAGAGGTCTATGAAAAAGCCACATTCGGCTCGGCTGAGCTTGCACAGCACCTTGCTGAAATAACAAAGGCAGGGGACGAGATAGAGCTTTGCGGACTTTGCACAGACATTTGCGTGGTATCAAACGCTTTGCTAATAAAAGCTTTTTGTCCTGAATGCGAGGTCATAGTTGACGCAAACGCCTGCGCAGGAGTAACGGAAGAAAGCCACAAGGCGGCACTTGTTACAATGGCATCATGTCAGTGCAGGATAGATAATTTTTGATTTGAGGGGGAACACCGCTTCGGCGGAATGATTTATGAGTGGTTTCAAAAAAGGTCTTAAAGACGGCATACCTATTGCTTTGGGGTATCTTTCGGTATCTTTTACATTCGGACTTCAAGGCGTAAAAGGTGGTCTGAGCTGGTGGGAAACTGTGCTTATCTCTATTTGCAACGTGACCTCGGCAGGTCAGTTCGCAGGACTTGACATTATGCTGTCGGGGGGCGGTTTCTGGATAGAAATGGCTTGTGCCCAGTTTATCATCAACCTGAGGTATGCCCTTATGTCAATATCTCTTTCACAGAAAGCTGATAAGTCACTGTCGGGAATACACCGCTGGCTGGTAGGCTTCGGAGTGACAGACGAGATATTTGTCATGGCAATGGGAAATATAGGGGAAGTTTCAAGGCAGTATATGTATGGGCTTATCGCTTTACCTGTAGCAGGCTGGTCGCTGGGGACTCTTATAGGTGCGGCGGCAGGAAAAATACTTCCTGAGATAGTCATAAGCGCACTTAGTATTGCAATATACGGAATGTTCCTTGCAATAATAATACCGCCTGCAAAGAAAAACAAGGGCATTGCAATGGCGGCGATATTTGCGGCTCTTCTTAGCTGTTGTTTCAAGTGGCTGCCTATTCTTAATAAGGTATCTGGAGGATTTTCCATAATAATCTGCACCGTTCTTTCCGCAGGGATAATGGCGGCTCTCATGCCTGTGAAAAATGAGGAGGACGGTCAATGCTGAGTATAAGAGATTTCTTCATTTATCTTTTCATTATGGCAGGAGTGACCTATCTTATTCGTGCCCTGCCATTGGTGATATTCAAGGGCAAGATAACAAACAGATTTGTGCAAAGCTTTCTTTACTATGTGCCATATGCTGTGCTTGGAGCAATGACGTTCCCGTCCATACTATTCTCAACGGGGAACCTTGCGGCTTCCATAGCAGGACTTATAACAGCCTGTGTGCTTGCATTCAAGGAAAAAAGCCTTATCATAGTTGCGGCATTTGCCTGCCTTGCAAGCTTCTGCGTGATACTTATTTGTCAGCTTATCTAAATGTAGGGGCTGGCGTCCTCGACAGCCCACTGGCTCATGCAGGACAAGCTTGTTGAACACAAGCAGTATATTGCTGAGTATGGTCTTGATATGCCTGAGATCAGAGATCGGAAATGGGATATCTGATAAAAAAGCCTTTCTATTAATTAAATATACCCACACAAAAAGGGACTTCCGTTTATTCGGGAGTTCCTTTTTTGTGCATAAAAATATCCCCCGCCATATGACGAGGGATAAAAAGTGCTAAGTCTATAAATTACTTTCTGTTGTTTGCTATCTTTGCAAGGAGATTCAGTATTTTAAGATAAAGATAAATAACGCCTACGATAAGACCATAGCTTGCATACCATTCATACTGAGCAGGAAGCCCCTGTTCAACTGTCATCTGGATAGTTTCAAAATCGCACATAAGAAGCGCTGCGGCGATAAGAACGCCAATAACAGCGAAAAGTATGCCGATAGGGCCGTTGTTTATTGCAACGATCGAAGTGTAGATAGCTGAATGAGGTGCGAGCCATGCAAGAAGCATGAAAAGCAATCCGCCTATGATAGAGACCCAAAGGCAGGTGATAAGAGCAGTTTTCATTCTGCTTCCCACACGAACGCCCTTTGAATAGATAACTGCAAGCACTGCAACTGTGAGAAGCGTCAGTGTAACGGCTTCAACTATTATACCTTTCCACTGCATTGCGTAGATCATTGACATAAAAGTGAGGGCATATCCCATGCCTGCGGAATAGATAGAGCCTGTTACCGCCGTTGTTTTCGGAGCGAATGAAGCCACAAGTCCTGCTATTGCTGTTGCGATAATAGCGCCGACAAAGATAGTATACTCAGTGGAAAAAGCCTGCGCACCGCCTCCGAAGAAGTTGTGAATGTAAAAATATGCTCCCATGCCTGCGGCGAAAACTGCAACAAAATACAAGGTCTTCATTGCAATGCCCTTATAGCTTGCCGCCTCCATGCCGTAAGTGGACTGTGCGAAAGAGCGTAGCTTTTTCACTCGTGGATTTGAATAGCTTTCAGAAAAATTATTATAATCGTTCATGAATTTGCCTCCTTTATTTTTTTCGCCAATATTTATTTTCATGGCTTATATACTATTATACATATTTTCTTAAAAAAGTCAATATGATTTTTCAGGCAACAACGCAAGGTTCTTTTTTGGGACTTGTCCGCATATGATGTAAGCAAAGGCAAAAGCACTGAAAAATCTTGTGCAGTCAAAACGTTTCGCACAATGTTATCAAGGCTATGCCAAAAAAATCGGAAAGGAAGATACATTGTGCTGGATATACTTGAAAAGAAGCTTACGGAAAACCCGACCACAAGAAAGGGGCTAACAACTGCGGAAGCTGAAAAGCGGCTCAGTACAGACGGAGAGAACCGCCTTGCCAAAAAGAAAAAGACCTCTGCGGCGAAAATTTTTGCAGGACAGTTTCATGACGTTATGGTGATGATACTTCTTGTGTCGGTGGTGATATCCGTAGCACTTGGGCAATATGCTGACGCTGTGCCTATCGTGCTTATAGTTATCATTAACGCTGCGCTGGGATTTATTCAGGAATACCGCTGTGAAAAAACTCTGGAAAAGCTTGAAAATATGACCGCTCCCACCGCCATGGTATACCGTGACGGCAGGCTTGTGAAAATTCCTGCATCGGAGGTCGTGGCAGGAGATGTTTTTACTCTCGAAGCAGGTGACAGAGTGCCGTGTGACGGCTACATAAACTCATCAAGGGCGTTATCATGCGACGAATCTGCACTCACTGGCGAAGCTGTGCCTGCGGTAAAGAAATGCCGTACATCTGAGATAGATTTTACCGCTTTGAACAAGGATTACATGGTATACATGGGAACAGTTGTCACAAAGGGAGTTGGCGAGGTCACAGCGGTGGCAACAGGTGAGCGAAGCCAAATGGGCAAGGTCTCAACCATGCTTGATGAGATAAAAGAGCCTGAAACTCCATTGCAAAAAAAACTCGGAGAGCTTGGCAGAACTCTTGCTATCATCTGCCTTGCAGTGTGCGTGGTAGTCTTTATTGCAGGCGTACTAAGGGGCGAGCCTGTTCTCAATATGGCAATGACAGGAATAACCATAGCCATTGCCGCAATACCTGAAGGCTTGCCTGCCACTGTGACTATAGCGCTTGCCCTTGCGGTCAGAAAAATGCTAAAGCGTCAAGCACTTGTACACAGACTTCATTCAGTGGAAACTCTTGGCTGTGCCACTGTTATCTGCACTGACAAGACAGGCACTGTGACAATGAACAAAATGACAGTTACTGATATTTTCACCTGCACCGAAAAAAGCCGTGCTTACGGCGTAACAAAAGAGGGAGCAAGCTTTGATGAGAAAGCCCTCAAAGCATGGGAAAGCCCTGACCTTGGCAGGATACTTTTGTGCGGCGCAGCCTGCAACAACGCAAGGCTCTGCCCGCCTGAAAAGATAAAAAAGCGTGACAGGGGCGGCAGGCAAAGCGAGCTTTGTGCAGAGGGCGACCCTACAGAAACAGCTATACTCATAGCCTGCGCAAACTCAGGTATAAACGTCAGCTCCCTTGGTTACAGACGAACTGACGAGCTGCCATTTGAAAGTGAAACACGCTCCATGACGGTAATATGCGCTGACGAAAAGGGGGTCACAACGGCATTCAGGAAAGGCGCTTTTGACGTTATCATAAAAGAATGCAGCCACGTTTTTTCTGACAGCGGCGAGCTTATACCATTTGGCGGAGCAATGAGAAAACAGGCTTTTTACAAGTGCGATGAATACGCTTCAAAAGGTCTGCGTGTGATAGCATTTTCACAGCAGGTGGACGGGGAATGGGCTTTTCTTGGACTAATGGCAATGAAAGACCCTCTCAGGGCTGAAGCCGCAAAAGCGGTGGCGGAATGTCAGCGTGCAGGCATAAAGACAGTTATGATAACAGGCGACCACAAGCTCACCGCTCAGGCTATTGCAAAAGAAGCCGGCATTATGAAAGCAGGCTCTATCGCTTTGACAGGCGACGAGCTTGACAGAATGGACGACAAACAGCTTGACGAGGTAATAGAAAACTGCCGTGTGTTTGCAAGGGTGACACCTGAACACAAACTCAGGATAGTAAAGGCATTCAAAAGCCGTGGGCACGTTTGTGCAATGACAGGCGACGGGGTAAACGACGCACCTGCTATAAAAGAAGCCGACATAGGTGTATCAATGGGAATATCAGGCACAGAGGTCACAAAGCAGGCGGCTGACGTGATACTTCTTGACGATAATTTTGCCACCCTTGTGAACTCCGTTGAGGAGGGCAGGACCATATATCAGAACATAAGAAAATTCGTGCGCTACCTTATTTCCTGCAACATAGGCGAGGTCATAACAATGCTCGGTGGAATTATAATGGGACTTCCAATGGTACTGCTTCCAGCGCAGATACTTCTTGTAAACCTTGTTACAGACAGCCTGCCTGCAATTGCGCTGGGGCTTGAACCTGCGGAAAGCTCGGTAATGAAAAAGCCCCCTAGGAAAGAGGACGACAGCTTTTTCAGTGGCGGACTTATGTGGCATATCGTAATAAGAGGGCTTCTTATCGGTATCTGCACCCTTGCAAGCTTCACTGTTCTGCTCACTAACACCCATTCTCTCGGCACTGCAAGGACAGGTGCGCTTATAACACTTGTACTTAGTCAGCTTATCCATGTGTTTGAATGTAAATCGGAAGATAAGACGCTTTTCACTGTGCCTTATCTTTCAAACCCATTCCTGCTTTTCTCTGTATTCATATCAGCGGCAGCGCTGTTTGCAGGCATATGGCTCCCTGTTCTGCAAAAGGTATTTTTCACAGCCGTTCCGAGCCTTGGAGAGTTTCTTGTGGCGGTGGCAGCGGCGGCTATCGTGCCTGTTGGGGCAGGCATAATACCAAAGCTTTTTATGGGCAAAAAGTCCCCTGACGTAACAGTGAACATTGGGCAGTGATAACAAAAGACCGACAGGGCAAAGCTTTGTCGGTCTAATTTTTTATACCATATTTTTTATCCAGCCTTTTAAATATCCTGCCAAAAGGTTTTGATAAAACCAGCAGGAAGAACACGTTGGAAACTGCGTATATAAGGGTGAAAAAAGCTGACGAGCCAACAAGGGCAAGGTATCTGCTGAGAATAAAGGCATTATCAGCCCACAGACAGCTCCACAAGTCCATGATAAGAGAGAACGCCGTTCCTGAGATTATACCGAAGGTCACAAGGAGTGGCTTGCTTTTTATAAGCTTATCAGCCAACATTCCTGCAAAATATCCGGTCAGACCCCAAACAAGCATTTGAAAAGGCGTCCACGCACCCTGTCCGAAATAGAAGTTTGAGATAAGTGCAGTCATTGCGCCTGTCATAAAGCCCGATTCTCTTCCCATATAAAGGGCGGTGATAATGACTATAGCGGTGCATGGCTTAAAGCCCGGCAGAAAGCTGAAAACTATCCTGCCGAAAACGGATAATGCGGTCATGGCGGCTATTATCACAAGTTGTGTGCTGTCGGAGTGTTTTTTCTCAAAGTGGAGAAAATAGCCTGCCACGGTAAGAATGGCAAGTGCTGCGGTGACGAAAGAATAGAAGCGTTCTCTGAAAAACATTATACCGCCAAAGCACACAAGGGGTATGACAAGAAGATAGATAAGCCCTGACACAAGTTTTTTACTGCTCATATTGACCTCTTTTCACCATTGCGAGCCGTTCTCTTACGGCTGTTGACGTCACCGCACCACTGAAAAAGCCCCTTGTGAGCCTTGCGGCGGCGGTGGTGTAAAAGCGATTTTGGGAGAAAAACTCCACGGCATTATCCTCGGCGACTATCTTTCCGTCAAAAAGAAGTCCGCACCTGTCGCAGTATTGTGCGGCAAATTCAAGGTCATGAGTCACGAGAAGTATCGTCCTGCCCTCGTCTTTTAGGTCCAAAAGAATATCACCAAGAGCCTTTTTAGCGAAACTGTCCATGCCCTTTGTACACTCGTCGAGGACTATTATTTTCGGGTCAGCAAGAAGAATTTTTCCAAAAGCACATTTCTGTATCTCGCCGCCGCTGAGATCCCAAGGGTGGCGGTCAAGAAGATGTTCTATGCCCATGCGCTGTGAAACATTTTCCACTGTGACTTTGTCACCGCTTTGCAAAAGATCCTCACGGACGCTTTCTTTTACAAACATCGTCACAGGCTCTTGGGGCAAAAATGCAAGCATTTCACGGAAAAGCGAGCCGTTTTTATAGGCTTTCTGCTTTTTACCGAAAAGTGAAACAGTGCCCATATAAGGCTTGCAAAGTCCGCATATCACACGCAGGAGCGTTGATTTTCCGCCGCCGTTTGAGCCTAAAAGCCCATAGCACTCCCCTTTTCTGATACCAAGATCACAGCCTTTGAGGATATCGGGGGAGTTTTTTTCATATCTCTGCCACAGATTTTTGCACTGAAGGGCATACGGCTCAACACGTTCTGTATCAGTGACAGCCTGCTTTGGAATATCCGTCACGCCAAGCTTTTCAAACTTCGCCCTGCCTTGTCTTACATTGAGGGGCAGGTCGTCGCAAAGCCTTGCGAACGCCTTGGCGGTTTCGGGAAGAAAACCCTCCAGAGCGTTCTTCACAAAATATTTTGCAGTCAAGGTAGGCGTACCGAAAAACTCGGTCTTGCCATTTGCAAGATACAAAATTTTGTCGCAGGAGTCAAAAAGCTCCTCGGGGTCATGCTCGGCAATGATGATAGTCACGCCCATTTCTTTGTTAAGGCGGTCTAAAATGCCAAGAAGCTCCCTTGCGGCAACGGGGTCGAGCTGTGCGGTAGGCTCATCAAGAAGCAGGATATCAGGGTCTGTGGCCATGACGGAACACAGAGCGACGAGCTGTTTCTGACCGCCCGAAAGTGTGGAGATATCCCTGTCATAGAGCGACTCGATACCGAAAAAAGCCGCCATTTCACCAACACGGCTTTGTATCTCACCACTTTTCACACCAAAGCTTTCAAGCCCGAAAGCAAGCTCAGCCGATACTTTGTCGCACACCGTCTGGCTGTCAGGGCTTTGCATTACAAAGCCTATCTTTTCGGCACTTTCTCTATCAGAAAGCTCGCTTCTGTCCTTGCCCATAAGGGTGATGTTTCCGGAAAGCTCGCCCCTTGGGGAAAGCTCTCTTTTCAGAAGCCTGAGCAAAGTAGATTTTCCGCTTCCCGAAGCACCGCAGAGCATTATTTTTTCGCCTTTTTTCACTGAAAAAGTGCAGTCAGAAATGGCATAGTCCGTGCTTTCGTTATATTTGAAAGCTACATTTTCGCAAGACAATATTTCCATTTTATGCTCTCCTTTACTTCAAGAATAAACGGGAAAACGCATAGTAATGCGAACATTCCCACAGGAAAAACGCTGTTTTCAAGCTTTATCACAGGGTAAAAAGCGGCGGACAGCTCGCCCCTTGCGGAAAATATCAGCACCAATGCAAAGATAACTGCAAAAACCGCCACAAAAATGCTGTCCCATGCTCTGAACTTGAACGAGTGTGCAAAGCTTCGTTTCTGGATACCATAACCACGGGCTTTCATTGAAGCGGCTGTGTCCGCTCCCCTTTCAAGCGTGCCTGCACAAAGGGCTGTGAACACTGTGCAGTCTTTTTTCAGGCGGTCAAAACGGCTGTCGGAGATGTTCGCACCAGAGCAATTCAAAGCGTCCAAAAGCTGTCTGTGAAGCCTTTTGAGCTTTGGGATAAGGCCCATTGTCATTGTTATCACAAGGGCAGCTTTTGGCGTTTTTCGGCCGAAAATGTATAGGAGCTTTTCCCTTGTAAGCACCTTTCCAAGAGCTTTGCACCACATTATCACAGCGGTGAGGGATAAGCCGGCGGTCAAGCCATAAAAAAGGGCTTCCTTTGTGTAAGCCTTGCCGTTTACGAAAAGCAGCGGCGTTACGCCCTTATGTGAAAAAAGTGGATTTGTGACAGTCAAAACGGCGGTAAGAAAGATGTAGAAAGCAAGGTCTGATGCGGTCTGTCTACAGCTTTGAGTTATGGCACAGAACAGGAATGCTCCCACTGCCGAGCATATACCAACGGCTGGTGAAAAGCAGAACATTGTCACCGCAAGCACAGTCGCAAAATACACAAGGGCGGTCAAAGGGTGAAAAGCTGACAACCTCATTTCACCGCCTCCTTTGTGTAGTCGCAAACGTAGTAAAACTCCACGCTGTCACCGTCATGGAGGACATACTGTGAACAGCCCTTATCGGGGCTTTCGCCATTTACCGTATAGGTCCACCCTGAGGACGGACCGCAGGAAAACTCGTAGATATTGTTTATGCCACGGACATACACAGTGTTGTAAATATTATCCTCTGAGCCTTGATAATCAAGGGGTATCTTCTCACACCTTGTAGCTTTTTCCAACAGATCAAAGGCGGTGTCGCCCTCACGGAGGACATATTTTTCCGCAGGCATAACAATGCCGTCTGAGGGAACATAGCACTCGTCACGAAGATTTTTGTCAAGCATATCGTAATTATCCAAAATATCAGAGCAATCCACTGTCAGAGTGACAGTGTGAGCGGCATTTGCGGTATCGTCGCTGTGCAGGCTGTAATACTCGTCAACGGACTGAATATCAACGCCCTTTATGACCGCTGCCACTGCCAAAATTATGACTATGAGCAGAGCGATATCCTTTTTCACTTTTCTGCTCCCTCCTGAACTTTGAGCTTTTTGGCTTTCTTTGCCTGATCTGCGAAATTTTTAACCACTGCTATTTCCTCTTTGGTTATTTCGAGCCTTGAAAATCTCGCCCTTTCGTATATTTTCTCGCACTCTGCAAAGCTTTCCGCCATATCAGCGCCAAAGGTCTTTTTTATGCTCTCGGAAAGCTCTCTTGGCGTATGGTCTGAGAAATTCCTGCCGCAAAGCTTTTTTCTGCCTGCAAAGAACAGCTTCTCCACCTTTTTGCTGTCAGGCAGAGCGGCAAACTTTCTTTTTCTTACCAAAGCTATTATTGCCACAATAAGGCAGAGTATAAGTATTACCGCACCTATAACGATATATACCGCATAGCTTTTCTCCGCAGGTTTAGTCTTGTTCTCCTCAAAGATCTCTTCCCTTGGTTTGTCCTCGTCCTCGGGAGCAAGGGCTTCGCCGCCTTGGTTGGTGGGCTTTGCTTTTACAGAGCTGTCGTCAGTTTTTATCATGCCAACATAATCGGGGCAGACCTCGAAAGGCTGCCAGCCTATGCCGTCTTTGTAATACTCCGCCCAATAGTGGAGCTGTTTTGAAGTGACGGTCAGGGCTGAGTTATCTGTAAGGCCTTTGGTCATATCTGATGTGATAAAATATCCTCTGCAAAGTCTGGCAGGAACGCCCTTTGCACGGAAGATCTTCACAGCAGCGGCAGCAAAATCCTCCTCGCCCCCACGGCAAGTTACCTCAAGCATATCTGCAAAAGAGCTTTCGCCCCCATAGGTCTTTGACCTGTCAAGCACTGTGTCTGACACAAAAAAGCTTAGCATATCAGACCGCAGTTTACCCTGAGAACCTTGCAGATCAAAATGGTTTGCGGCAAGCTGTTTGTCCTCGGCTGATATGTCAAGGCAGGTGGAATAAACATAGTCACGATAACCCTTTTCTGCGGCAAGATAATCCGCAGGCTCAGAAGTGCGCAGGGTATCAAAAGTGCCAAAAGGCTTTGTGAGATAGCCTTCCGACACCGCAAGCCTGTAATAGCTTTTGGTGTTCTCAAAGCTTTCGCCTATTATCTTTGGGTCGGAAAAAGCGTTCTCTGCGGCGGTCATACCATAGGTATAAAGGGGCTTTGCGCCATTTTTGATGTTTACTGTAACATTGCCGCTGTCGGATATATCAATGGCATTGTCAAGCAAAGCGGTCTGAAAAGCCGGTGAGAAATCAAGCTTATCAAGCCAATAAAACTCGTCTGAGTAGGCATATTTCTCTTCCCCACTAAGCTCCCCCCACACGCCGTTAGTTTCTTTCTCAAAACGGCTCTCCATAAGATACAATGGCTGTGGGTGCTCCATTATGATCTCATACTCACTTTTCGTATTAAAGCGATCGGCAAAGGCAAAGTCGGCAAGCTTATCAAAAAGCCCTGTCAGGCAGGCTATAAGCACTGCGCAAAATGCTGTAAGTATAAGCACAAAGGGCTTCAAATCGCCTTTTATGCTGCCGGAAAACGTCAATGCAAGGATACCGAGCGCCACTTCTGCAGTGGCGTAGTACAGAGGGATATCAATAAAGATACCTGCGCACAAAAACAGCGCAAGCATCGCCACTGTAAAAACTCTGCTGTCAAGACGGCTGAAAATGCTCTGCACTGTGGAAACTATCACTGCACCCACGCAAAGAGCAAACCAAGGGTCTGAGCTTTTTTCCACAAGCATTTCCACTACTCCTGCGCTTTTACCGTGGGCGGTCAAGACGCAGTTTAAAAAACCTGCAAGGCTTGTTAAAAACTTCTTGTGGAATATCACCGTCGACAATAGTGCGGAGAAAAATGGTATAGGCAAAGTCTTTTTTGATACCCCTGCAAGGGCTGTCAATATGCACACACCTACCAGAACAAAGGCTCGCCAGCCCATACCAAGCGACAATGACAGCAGGAGCATTGTCACTGCACCAAAAAGGCTCCGCATGATATAAACACCCTTTGAAAAGTGCTTTTCCACATAGCAAACACTTGCTGTCAAAATTGTCACCTCTTTTACTATTTTATCTCGATAACACGGCTTATGCCGCTTCTTTCAAACAGCTCTGAAAACTCCGTCAGTCGCTCTTTTCCCTGCTCAGGCTGTGAAGAAAGAAGGCTGTCCAGAGCGACAGTGAAGCTGTCTGTGCTGTCAATATGCTCGAAAACTTTTCTCTGCTGAGAAAAGCTGTAAAACGCCATGTAATGCCCTATACCGCCGTCTGAAAGATACATTGAAAGGCTCAGTGCCTTTGCGGCAATGCGGTCATAATCCGTTGCGAGGACATTTCCGCCTGTTTCAACGTAGATACAAAGGCTGTCAGTAACAGGCTCGCCATATTCACGGACGTAGATATCACCAAGGCGGAAGGACAGTTTCCAGTGCACCGATTTATAGCTGTCCCCCTGACGATATTCTCTTATTCCAATAGGCTCGCTGTGGTCAAAGCCCTCGTTTTCATTGCTGAAAAAGTCGCTTTCAAGGGCTTCCTTGAGATTTGCTTCCTCGCTCTCATCTATCTCTGCAGCATCAGGCATTATGTTCACACTGCCCTTTATTTCGCACTGCGCCTTTTTCCATGTTAGCCCTGTAAAGTCAAAGGCTCTAAGTGTCAGAAACTCTGCTTTTATCTTTCCGCAGGTGTCGCTTTTTACAGTGATATCCACCTGAGCAGGCTCTCTGCTGATGATAAAATGCACCTTTATATCATCGCACTGTCCTGTGAGCATATTTCTAAGCCGCAGTTTACCGCTGTATTCGCCGCAAGTTCCTGTGAAGATAAATTTAAGGCTCATGTCCTTATTTTTCAAGCCTGTGCCGTCGCTTACCAGTGTTGCTGACAGCTTTTTCTTCGAGAATATATTTACACATACTGACAATACAAAAAGCACTGCGCACAAACCAAGCACCGTTATGCCAATGGGCTTTTTCAGCACAAAAAGCAGTATGCCCAAAGCTGTGCAAAGGCAGAAGCATAGCCTCTTCATCTGCGTTTTTCCTCATTCTCAGGGCATTTTACGCTGCCAAGTATCTCGTCAAGCACACTTTCTGCCGCAAGTCCTGAGAGCCTGCCCTTTGCAGAAAGTGATATCCTGTGGCTGCAAACATGGGCAAAAAAATCTCTTACGTCCTGGGGAACGACATATTCTCTGCCCTTATAGCATGCCCACGCCTTTGCTATCCTGCAAAGTGCCAAAGCACCTCTTGGGGATACACCTAGAGAAATATTTTCATTATGCCTTGTGGCGTCGCAAAGGTCTGAGATGTAGTCATAAATGCTGTCGTCAACAAAAACTGCCTTTGCCTTTTTCTGCATTTCTATAAGCTTTTCAGCGGTGCAGACGGCTTTCACATCTACCAGTGGGTCTGAACTGCTTCGGTCTGACATTATGCTTCGCATTGCCGCCTTGTCAGGATAGCCCATTGAAAGCTTTATCATAAATCTGTCAAGCTGTGAAACAGGCAGTGCCGCCGTGCCAACTGTGCCTGTAGGGTTTTGTGTTGCTATCACTGCAAAAGGCTCAGGCAGAGGATATGTTCTGCCGTCAACTGTGCAGGCCCGCTCCTCCATGACCTCCAAAAGGGCAGATTGCGTCTTGCCTGAGGTTCTGTTTATTTCGTCTGCAAGAAGTATATTCGTCATTGCCGCACCGCTGTGAAAAGTAAAGCCCTGTGCCTGTCTGTCAAAAGCCGTATAGCCTGTGATGTCGGAAGCCACGGTATCAGGGGTGAACTGTATCCTCTTTGTTTCAAGCCCCAAAGCCTTTGAAAACGCCACCGCAAGAGTAGTTTTTCCCACGCCCGGAACGTCCTCCATAAGCACATGACCCTGCGCCAAAATTGCGGCGAACACCATATCCACCACTTCGTCCTTGCCGATTATGACCTTTTTCACTTCATCTGTTATCTCACGCATTTTTTACCCTTCTTTCTTACCACTGTGAAAACTCCCACTGCGCACAGCACCGCTGCCGCAGATATCACATACACTGTCACGTTTTTATCCTCCGCCTCTTTTATTATCTCGTCAGCAGAAGTGACCTTTTTCCGCTCGCTTTCAGGAAGCTTTTTTATCCTCTCTGCGGTCTTTTCCAAAAGCTCCTTTTTGTCTTTTCCAACACTATCAACAGGATAAAGCTCACGGCTTATGATACTGTTAAGGTCTGATATCTCACTGTAAAGCTCGTTCGCTTTAGCGTTCATTTCTTCAAGCTCTGATATTATCTTATCCCTGTCGGAAAGGCTCTCGTCAGCCTTTGCATGGGCTAAAAGCACAGCCGTAGCAGTGCAGTCCCCCGAAGTAACACCGTTTTTTCTCAGGGCTTCAAGCTTGTTCCTGTCGCTTTTTGTAAAGCCTTTCTTGCCCTTATATATTTCCGTTTTCTCGATACTGTATACACAACCGTTTCCATGATCTGTCTGTGCAAGCTCCACTGTGAAAGCCCTGTCGCTCAAGGTCAGGCTGTATTTTTCTGCCGCATTTTCAAGCTCTGCACCGTATCTCACATATGTGCGTTCGTCACAATCAAGGTCATTGAAAAGCTTCAAGGCTTTTTCTGCGCTCTCCTCGTCTGAGATATCCGAAAGCCTGCCGTTTATGCCGTCAAGCTTTTCACGCTGTAGAACTGAAAGCTCCTCTCTCATATCGTAAATACGTCGCATCGTAAGTTCAAAACGCTTTTGTGCCGCAAGTGCGCAAAGCGCCTGCCCTGTGGCAAGCTCGTCAGAATCGCCGCCCTTTTCATGTGAAAATCCACCGTCGCTGTTCTGATAGGAAAGCAGGGCGGTCAAAAGGTCGGCATTTTTCACAAAACGGTTGTCAGCTTCGGGGGCGATACCAAGTGAACAAAGTGCTATTACTACCTGCGAATCAGCTTCTGCGCTTCCGAACGTACCTGAGCTGTCCTGCTTGCCGCTTAGATACTCCACCGCTTTGTCAACGCTTTTTCTAACATCGTCACGGGAAAAATCATTGTAATATGGGGCGATCGCCTGCAAAGCCATTGCGGTGATGTCGATATCGCTTTCACCTTTTGACAGCGAAAAGCCGCCATCGGTATTCTGTGAAGAAACTATCTTGTCAAGTATACGCTCTCTGTCAAACTCTGCACCCTCTGGGGTCTTGTAGCCCATTGTATCAAGGGTCAAAAGTGCAAATATCCATCCGTTAAGGCCCTGTTTGCCTACGGAATTATTTTCATCTCTGCCGTAAACACCGCCTTTTACAAGGTCTATGCCCCCAAGGTCGGCAGGGTCGCCTCCCATTGCGGAGGCTGTTATAGCGCACCTCTGCCACTCGGTAGCGTTGTCGGTATCTGAAAGAGCTTTCACACGCTGAGAAAGTGCAGTGAGATAAGCCTCATAGTCCTCCTCAAAACCAAAGCGTGAAATGCCTATGGCTAGCCAATCGGAGCTTCCTATGCCTGCGTTTTGCAGAAAATCCCCCGAAAAAATGCTCTCGTCCTGAGAAATGCCCATTTTGTCACGCTGCCACTGACAGACCTTTTCTGCGCTTTCAGTTATCCTGTCCCTTTTATCTGCGTTATCTGCATTCACCGCAGGAACATTTGTCAGAAGCATTACTGCCCCTGCAAACACCGCCACTAATCTGCCAAGAAAACCTCTCGTTTTCAACGATATCCTCCTACCATGTTTTGTCATAGCTATCCTGTGAACCTGTTATATCTCTGCCGTAGGCAACTGTGAACGCAAGCCTAACAGTGTCGCCGTCGGTGAAGTTCACCTTGCCCATGCCGTATGCAGGCATATTGCCGTTCACAGTGTACACCCAGCCTGAGCCGTAGGTGTAGTCAAATTCTCCAAGGCTGTCGGCATACTGTGTGCCACTGTCTGCAATGCCATCATTTTTTACAAGCTCCGCAAGCTCGCTGTTTACTGCTCCACCTGAAAACGCACCGCTTTTGTGTATTCGGCTTAGATATCTCTGATCGCCCTTGCCTGTAAAGTCACCTGTGAAGCCGTTTTGCTGAAGAAAACGCTCTATAACGTCAACGCCTGTGTCCCCCTCGTATATTGCCACCTCTGAGCCTGCGGCAAGCTGTCCAAGCCCTATGGTATCGGCGTCAAAGCTCATTGTTATAACGCCTGTCTGCTCGCCCTTTTGTGCGCTGACAGAATTTATGGTATAGGCATGATCCGCATATCTGCCCTCGGGGTCATACACCCTTATTTCAAGAAGATTTGCCCCGCCTGAAAGCTGGAGATAATAGGCTGAGTTCCTGTCCTGTGCGATACACTCAACAGAAAGCCCATTGAGCCAGACCTCGGTCTTGTCGGCATATATCCTTCCGCCCTTATAGTCCTGTGCGTTAAATCTGAGGGTGAAGCCCGAGCCTTTCACTGTCTGTCCGTTGGTGACGTTTATATACGTTATCTCAGGTCTTGTGGTATCGTCAGCAATGGGTACATAGGTGACAGTGAAATATCTGTCTATATTTTTGTCACCGTCTTTTGCATAAAGCCTTATACGGTTATCACCGCTTTGGAGGGTGCAGGTATAATTATCTCTGCCCGAAAGCTTTTTGCCGTTTAGAATAACGCTTAGCTTTGCACTGCCGCTTTGACCTTTCATTCTCGCATAGAAGCTAAAATCGGCGTCATTTACAGTGCGGTCATAAAGGTCGGTATCGATGGAAAACTCCGCAGGAGTGTATTTTATCTTAAAGCTTTTTTCAGCCTTTGAGCCGTCCTTTTCCGCAGAGAGAGTTATAGTATTCTCGCCCTCAGAAAGCTGTGCGGTAAAAGTTTCACCGCCTGAAAGCTTTTCTCCGTTGACTTTAACCGTCAAAGGTATTTTATCACTGCCGTAAAAAGCTGTGGCTGAAAATGTTATGCTTTCTGTGTCAGTATCCTTATCCGCAAGGTCGGTGTCAAAGGTTATCTCCTTTTTGTCAAAATAAACTGTATAGTCCTTATAAGCCCTTTTCACCTGACCGCTTTTGTCGGTATAAGTGCAGGCAACACGGATAGTGTTTTTTCCTGCGTGAAGGGAAACGCTGCCCGAAAACTGATTTACAACGCTGTCGTTCACAGTGACCTGAACTTTCTGCACTGTGAGAGCTTTGTTTTTATGTGTTATTGTGAACTTATACAGGGCTTTTTTTACACGCTCGCCCTCTTTTATAGAGGTGGTGAAATATTCTGTGTCGGTGTTCTTTGTGACAGTTTCGGTCTTGCTGTCAGGCTTTTTCTTTACCTCGTCAGACTTATTTTCACCTTGGACATTTATGGTAACATTCGTGTTCCCGCCATTTACTGTCGGGGAATTTCCGTCGATTTTGTCAGCCTGCGGAGAGCTTTCTGTTGTATCTGTATTGCTGTCGCTACTATCAGTGTTATCACTGTCATCTGCCTGTGAGCTGTCCATATCTGAGCTTTCGTCCTTTGGCTGAGAGCTTGTTTCATAGCCCTCTCCGCCCTGTCCGTCCTCCTCCGCAAGGCTTTCAGACAGTGCTGAAAACGGATTTTCAGGGGTCTTATAACTGCTCATATTATAAAAACGCATACACAAAAAAGCCGCTGCGATAAAAAACGCCGCTGCTGACAGCATTATTATTTGCCTGTTTTTTTGTGTATGCTTTTTCATAATATTCTCACTTTTCATATCACAGAAAATGCCCGCCCCCTGAAAATAGAGGGCGAGTATCCTGCAAAATAACTTATATCTTAATTGTCTTAATTTTTTTTACTTTCTCTTTCTTGAAACTGTAAGAGCTCCGCTGATAAGAAGTGCAAGACCTGCTACGCAAACGCCTGCTGTCGCACCTGTGTTAGGGTTAGCCGCACCTGCGTTATTTGCTGTCTTTGATGAGCTGTCAGCCGCCTTTGATGTGTCAGCACTGCTTACTGACTCTGCGGCTGATGAAGTGGCAGAAGATGTATCCTCAGAGTTTGCAGAAGATACTGTGCTTTCGGAAGATACGTCAGATGAGCTTACAGAGTTTTCTGCTTCTGATGAAGAGCTTGGTGTCTTGAGTTCTTCAAGCTTTTTTTCTGCGGCCGTAAGAGCGTCAACATTGCCTACATATTCCTTAAGGTCGCCAAGAGCGTCATAAGCGGCTCTTGCTGCCTTGATGTCATTCTCGCTGTCAAGTGTTATCTCGCCAAGGTCACTGATAAGCTTCTCAACAGCCTTTACGCTGTCATAATCCTCTGCTGCAAGAACTGTTACGTTGATAGTTGTTTCAACAGGTGAAACGGCAACGCCTGTTGTGTTTGCAGCACCCTCTTTTGTCTTATCTCTGTACATACCATACTTGTATGTAACAGTAACGAAATCATCGTCTGCTGTAAGAGCAGTATCGTCGATAGTCACATAATCTGTAACGTCTTTCTTCGCGCCGTTTTTGAGAACTGCGTAAACCTTCAAGTCGGAAGCGTCATAAGCTTCGCCCTCTTTGCATACTGTCTTAGCATTTTCGGTCACAAGCTTTTCCACCTCTGAGCCGACAGCCATTATGTAGCCTGAATCGTTCTTGAAGTAGATAGTGCCGTTTTCGTCTGCAACAAGGTCAGCTATAGCGTACTGTGCCTGAGCTCCCGTTGGTGTGAAAAGTGACGGAGCTGTTTTCTTTCCGTTTACTATCTGAGCGTCAAGAACTTCTGTTACGCCCTTTTTATCCTTTACATAGCGGATAGCGCCTGCTGATGCGTTCTCTGTGAAGTAAACATAGTTATAGCCGTTCTCATTCACAACGCCAAGACCTGAGGTCTGTGGATAGCCCTTTGTTTCTGCCTTGTATGCTATCTTAAAGCTGTCAAGGTCGATAACTGCAATAACACTGCCCTTATAGTCGCCCCAGCCTGAGCCGTTTACGCCAACATAAGCTCTTCCGTTAAGAACTGTAGGAGTTGATGTGCTTGCGCCGCCAAGTGCAATGCTGTCAAGCTTTGTGAAATTGCCCTCATCGTCTATTGTTGCCTTATAGAAATATCCGCCGTTAGATGTGAAATAATAAGCGTCTGTATCCTTATCGTAAGAAATAGTGCTTCTTACTCCTCCGCCTACTGTATACTTAGTATCTATAACGCTTCCTGAGTTTTTGTCAAGAGTAACTACTCTTGCAGGATCGGTAGTGTTTGCCTTTGCATTTTCCATGCCGAGAACGACAAAATCATCAGTTGCATATGCGCCTGCCCAATAGAAGCCGCTTTTGTTTGTGAATGTCCACTTTGGTGACTTCTCTTCATCTGTTGTGTCAGGATCTTCGTCCTTAACGTCTATGCAAACATACTGATCGTTTTTTCCTGAACCATAGTTGCAGAAGCCTGTGTAGATACAGCCGTCATTATAGTAGATAGGGCTTACAGACTGACCACCAACGCTGTCCTTGTATACCCACAGCGACTCGAGGGTGTCAGCGTCAAATGCCTGAATTCCGCCGTTAAAGGCTGAGAATATCATGCCATCTGCATAAGTAACAGGCTGGATAGCGTAGCTGTTTGTACCTGCTCGCTGTCCAACTACTGAATCCACAACGCCCGTTTCCTTGTTCATTCTCACGAGCTTGTCGCCAGATGTATAAACAATATCATCTCCAACGATAGCCACAGGCGACGGACCATCGTTCCAGCTTTTTCCTACCTTAGTTGCCCAGTTAAGCACTGCGTTATCCGCACTGTCAGGGAGGACTGATGTTGTTACGTTGTTGTTTGTTCCGTCTGAAACAAATGCGCTTACACACACGCTCAGACTAAGAGCAGTCGCAAGAGCGAAGCTGGCTGTTCTCAAAATTTTCTTCTTCATTCTTTTCTGTCCTTTCGTTGATACACACTGTTCCGCCGTCAATGCACTTTTTATGAACACCCCGACCACAGCAAAAAATGCCTTTCCGCCGAAACGAAAAAGCATTCTATCCGCTTTACTGCCTGCACAGCGATAAAGCAGACCGTCATCTTCATCGCCCAAGACAGAAATAGTCAACGAAAACACAGCAGATACCTGACTTATGACAGCACACAAAAAGCCTGTCAAACACAGTAATGGCGGTTGTGCAGGATTTGGACCTGCTTCCCTGACGGCAAGGCTTTTGCCCTGACACGCTCTACTCAGCTAACAACTTTTCAAACTGTGCTTTCTTAATATTCACATCATGATAATTATACCATATTGCTATGGATTATTCAATAACCTTTTTACACCACTAATAAGTCCGATACAACGCCGTTTTTGTGGCATTTTCATAAACTCATAGACTGAAACTTTGTTGGATATAGTTTTAGACTATACCCTCAGTTTCTCCTCCAGCTCCGTGTCAGGCTTGACAGTGATAGTGTAATTGTTTGTAAAAATAACCATGCCCGGCTTTGAGCCGTTTGGCTTTTTCACGTTTCTTATGAAAGTGTAGTCAACATCCACCCTGGAGGAATTTCTTCCCTTTGAGTTGCAGGCGGCGATTATTGCCGCTTCCTCTATTGTCCTGTCAGGTGGCATTTCTCCGTCGCAGGTGACAATAACGTGGCTTCCTGTGATATCTTTGACGTGGAGCCAAAGGTCAGTTTTCTCTGCTTCCTTGCAGGTGAGGCGGTCGTTCTGTTTATTGTTCCTGCCCACCCTTATTTCATATCCGTCAGAAGAACGGTATCTTATAGGCGGCAGAGCCTTTGGAGGCTTGCCCTTGAACTTTGAGCGCTTTACATAGCCCTCCTGAAAAAGCTCCTCACGAAGCTCGGCTATATCTCCCTCCGTCTGTGCCCTCGTTAGAGAATCGAAAACAGAATCCAGATACTTGACCTCCTGCTCGCCCTCTGCAATAAGCACAGTGAGCTTTTTCTCTGCGGTGTCGAGCTTTCTGTACTCCTTATAATACTTCTGAGCGTTCTGTGTTGGCGTAAGCCTTTTGTCAAGTGGTATCTTCACTGTAGGGCAGTTCTCGTCATAAAAGTCCTGCACCTCAGCATATGCCATGCCCTTTTGGAGCGCATAGAGATTTGAAGTGATAAGGTCACCGTAAATGCGGTATTTTTCCCTGTCCTTGCACTCTTTAAGCTCCTCACGCTGATTTTGCACACGCCTTTGAGTTCTCTCGGAGGTGTTTATAAGAAGCTTGAAAAGGTCGTTGGCTTTCTGCTTTATTCTTGAAAGGGAGTCCCTCTCCGCATAGAAATAGTCCAGAAGAACACTTGGCGACTCGAAGCTTTTTGTCACCATGAGCGCACCATACTGCGTGATATCGCAGAAGCAGAAATCTTTCAGATTGCCCTCTTTTGTTTTCAGCACTGTGTAGACGTTAGTGCCCTCATTTACGCTGTCACGGACTTTCGAGAAATAAAACCACAGCCTGTCTGCAGTGTCTCCGCTTAGCTGTTCGGCTGTTATCTCAGCACCCCTTGCCGCAAAGAACACAGCTTCCCGTGCGAACACTGGCGAAATGCCCTCAAGCGTTTTCATTATTGCCTTTGAAAGCTCCGCCGTGGGGTTTTCGGCTATCTTTGCCAAAAGCTCTTCCTTTGTGCAGTCAAGAAGATTCAGCCTTTGCTCTCTTGGGGGCAAAGTATACTGCGCACCGGGAAGAACCATTCTCACTGATGACATTTCCTGTCCCACACGCTTTATGCTGTCTATTATCCTGCCGTCCTCACGATAGAGGATAAGATTTGAATGCCTGCCCATTATCTCCGCCGCAAGTGTGAGATTCACCCTGTCGCCCATTTCGTTGGTGGCTTCAAAGTCAAAGAAAAGTATACGCTCAAAGCCGTCCTGCCTAATGGCAGTGAGTCTGCCTCCTGCAAGATGCTTTCTCATGAGCATACAGAACATAGGCGGTGTTTTCGGATTTTCTATATCCGTCGTTGTTATATGGACCCTTGCCGAGCCTGCACCTGTGCTGAACATAAGCTTCTGCGCACCCTCTTTAGTGCGGATAGTCATTATAAGCTCCTCTCGTGAAGGCTGGTGTATCTTATCCACCCTGCCGTCAATAAGAGGGTCAAATTCTTTTCTGAGCAAGCTCAGATAAATTCCGTCCAATGCCATTTTACTTACCTGCTTTTTATATTACTTCAACTATATCCCTGTTGCTTACGGCTATCTCTACTCTCAGACCGCTGAACTTGTTTTTCAGCTCACTAGCGATAAACTCGCAGAAGATATTTTCCGTATAGAAATGACCTGCGTCTATAACAGAAACGCCCATATTCCCGCCGTCTATAAAAACGTCATGCTTCACGTCACCTGTCAAAAGCACCTGACAGCCTTTTTCTGCTGCATCAGCAAGGAACGAACCGCCTGAACCTGAGCACACTCCCACACGACTTATCTCACGCTCGCCGCCGCTGAAACGGACTACTCTACAGCCGAGAACGTCCTTTGCTCTCTGTGCAAGCTCACGGACATTCATGCCGTCACACTCGCAGACATATCCACAGCCAACGCCATGCTCCTCATGCAAAGCGCTCTCGGGTTTTAGACCCAACATTTTGCAAAGCACGTCATTCATTCCGCCCTCTGCGGAGTCGAAATTTGTGTGCATGGAAAGAGCGTTCTTTCCTCCTGCCGCAAGTATCACAGCAGGGTCGTTCGGCACGAGGGTCTTTAGTCCTCTGAAAATAACAGGGTGGTGGGTGAGAACAAGGTCAAAGTCACGCTGACAGGCTTCTCTTGCCACCTCTGCGGTGCAATCCAGTGCCACCAGCACACTCCTTACCTCTGCGGACATTTCTCCCACGTTAAGACCGCTGTTGTCATAGCCCTCCTGCAGGCGGTATGGGGCTAAATCCTCTATAAAACTATAAATATCATAAACTGTCGTCATTTTTGTCAGCTCCTTTTTGTGTGTCAAAGTCTGTCAAGCTCGCTCTGTGCAAGCTTAACAAGCCTTTCTCCCAGCTCCTTTTTGTCCTCAGACTTCATCATTCCGCTGCCCGCGACAAAAATTCTTTTTGCCTGCCTTGCGATA
>NZ_FR890769.1:84965-86755 GCF_000435935.1 Ruminococcus sp. CAG:57
AAATATCTGTCGTCGCAATCATGAGACGGCGTTTTGCCTGTATACACCGCCTGCATGACAGAATATGCAAACTGACCCTCTGTGCAGGCAAGCTCTTTTTTTACCTCAAAGCCGTTGTCATAAAGCCACTTTCTAAGCACGTCCCATTTTGTCATAGGCTGTAAAACGAGGTTCACTCCGTTTTTCACCCACGGACATTTTTCAAGCAGTCTTGCAATAAGCTCACCGCCCATGCCTGCCATAACAACGTCTGTTATGCCCTCTTGGGGAACATTGTCAAGTCCGTCTGAAAGTACCGTTCCAATGCGGTCTGAAAGCCCCTCACGGCGGATATGCTCCTCAGCCGACTTTAGCGGCAATGGTGCAACATCACAAGCCAGAGCCTTTTTGCACATATTTTCCTTTATCATAAAGCAGGGCAGATAACCATGATCTGTCCCCACGTCACATACAAAATCTCCTGTACAAAGCTTTGCACAGGTCACAAGTCTTTTATCCAAAGCTTTCCTCCAAAGAAAAAAATCGCCGCTCGCCCCCTGAAAAGGCGGCTGGGCGGCGAAAATAGTTCCAAACGCTTATTCTGCAAAATGCTTGTTGAGCTTTTCGAGCATTTCCTCAACAGGAACGCCATGAACAGCACAAGCCTCTTCAAGAGTTTCGCCTCTTGACGCTGGGCAGAACAGACAGTGCATACCCATTTCCATAAAGTATGGTGCTGTATTTTCATCAGCGTCCATTATATCGCCTATAATAGTATCCTTTGTAACTGTGAATGCCATTTTATACTCCTCCTATCATGATAGACCACGCACCGCAAACGCTTTGCGTTATACCTATATTATAACCAATCCTGAGAAAAAAAGCAAGCCCTTTTTATTATAATGTATCTCCCTTATCAACATTTATAACAGCGTTGTATCTTCCGTCAAATTCTGTGAGCCGTTTTGATATTTTTGCTTTTACCTCGCTGTCTGAAAGTCTGAAATCAAAAGGCACTACCACGTCAAAGATAAGATTTTCACGGTTTTCTCCCTTTGTCATTCTGAAATCGTGTATTGACAAGCACTGATCAATAGACTTCACAACGTCTGTTACTATCTTTTTAGTTTCGATAGTTTGCTCGTCATGATCTGCCACCGGATCCATATGTATAGACACTGCGCAGTGATATTTTTCTTTCATGCTATCCTCAAGATCGTCTATAAGCTCATGAGCCGCCATAAAGTCCATTTCGCATGGCACTTCAGCATGAAAAGAGATAACGGTATTCCCTACGCCATAATCATGTATGAGCAGATCATGGATACCGATTATCTCAGGAAAGCTCATTGCGGTATCAACAATATCCTGAACGAACTCCTTATCGGGCTTTGAGCCGAGAAGCGGCGAAACGCTGTCCTTGCAGGTCATAAAGCCTGAGCGGAAGATAAAGAGAGCAACGAGAACGCCCATATAGCCGTCTATGTTTATGCCTGTGAACGCAGAGAATACCATTGCAAGCATAACAGCTCCTGTTGCGGCGCAATCGGAAAGACTGTCAGCGGCAGAGGCGAAAAGCGAGGTAGAGTTTATCTTTTTTCCAAGCTTTCTATAGAAATACCACATCCAAAGCTTGACAGCCACAGAGCAGGCAAGTATCACAAAGGTCATTACCGAGAAAGCAAGCTTATCATGGGCAAAGATCTTTGAAAAAGAAGATTTTCCAAGCTCAATGCTCATCATCATAATAATAAACGAAATGACAAGACCTGAGATATACTCCATTCTGCCGTGGCCAAATGGGTGGTCTT
>NZ_FR890769.1:86785-89150 GCF_000435935.1 Ruminococcus sp. CAG:57
CTTCGTCTGCGGCTTTGGCCGCCATTTTAAAGCCAACCAACGACATTATAGACGAGCCTGCGTCGGACAAGTTATTGAAGGCGTCCGCCATAACGGACACAGCACCTGACACAAATCCTGCAATAAGCTTACCGAGGAAAAGCATGATATTAAGGACTATACCAGTACATGAGCCTAGGTAGCCATATTTTTTTCGGACGTTTTTATCTTTCACGTTATCCCTGTCTTTTATAAATAATCTTATAAGAAGTGCTGCCATATGAATATCCCCTTTTGTTTACCAAAGTAAACTTATAAGTTTATCTACTATTATAACACATAATATTACAAAATCAAGTGCAAATGCTTATTTATATGGATATTCGCCGCAACAGGCAATATGCAGCCATTTATTACTCATTTCAACCACATAATAAAATTTTCTTTTCACTATTGAAAAAAATTGTGCAGTGTGCTATAATAGTCATTAGCGTTAATCGTTTACATACGCAAAAAGAAAAGAGGTTATATAAAAAATGAGAAAATTCATATCGAGAGCTGCGGCTCTGCTGCTGGCAGGAGTTATGACAGCGGCTGTGGCAGGCTGCGGAAAAAACTCCGACAGCGAGGCAAAAGACACAGCAAAGAAGTGGACAGAGCTTGACCAGACACAGATAACAGAGGCTATGGGGCTTGGCTGGAACTTAGGCAATCAGCTTGAAGCTTCCAGCGGCGGACTTCCCAGCGAAACTTGCTGGGGCAACCCTGAGATAACCAAAGAGCTTATCGACACTATAAAGGCGCAGGGCTTCAAGACAGTAAGAATACCTGTTTCTTATCTTGACATGATAGGAGACGGTCCTGACTACAAGATAGACACTGACTGGCTGGACAGAGTTCAGGAGGTCGTTGACTATGTTGTTGACAACGATATGTTCGCTATAGTTAATATGCATGGTGACGGATATTACACTGTTGACCACTCTTGGTTGCTTTGTGCTGAAGACGATGACAAGCAGACCGAGATAAAGGACAAGTACGGCAAGGTTTGGACTCAGATAGCAGACCGTTTCAAGGACTATGACCAGCACCTTATCTTCGAGTCCATGAATGAGGAATTCAACAACGATTACGGCAAGCCTGACGAAAAAGCATATGATAACATCAACGCATACAATCAGATATTTGTTGACTCAGTGAGAGCAACAGGCTCGAACAATGAAAAACGCTGGCTGCTTCTCCCTGGTTGGAACACAAATATCGAATATACAGCAGGAGATGATTACAACTTCAAGATACCGACCGACAACGGCTGCAAGGCTGACGGCAAGCGTATCATGATATCAGTTCACTATTATGACCCATTCAATTTCACTATTGACGAGAACAAGACCGCAAAAACTCAGTGGGGCAAATATGCGGTAAAGAATTATGACAACTGGGGTCAGGAGGATTATGTTGACAGCCAAATGGCACTTCTTAACGAGAAGTTTGTAAGTCAAGGTTATCCTGTTGTTATCGGCGAATTTGGCGCACAGGACAAGACAGAAAAGTTTGCAGACTACAATGAGTTCAGACGCTACTGGTCTGAATATCTTATCAAGGCGGCAAAGAAAAACGGTGTTGTTTGTGTATACTGGGACAACGGCTACAACGGCAACAAGGGATTTGGCATCGTAAACAGATTTGACTACACTATCACACAGCCTGACCTTATCGCAGGCATGATGAGAGCCATAAACTCCACAGACGATTATGAGATCCCGTCACCGGCAGGCTACACAGAGGTCAGAAAGAGCGCAAAGGCTTCATAAGCTGATAAATACAAAAAGCAGTACCTTTTCACGAGTACTGCTTTTATTATGCCCTTATTCTATTACAAGTTTCTCTTTCGTGGAATCCGTTCCCTCGATATGAAAAGAATTGAGCACAGGCTCATCTCTGTTCATAAGTGAGAGTATCATATAGCTTGCTGTCTTGTCATAAGCAAGCCTTTTATCCTCATCAGAAGGACGAGAAGGTGACTCAGGGTGTGAGTGCCAGTTGCCCAGAGGAACAAGTCCCTCTGCTCTCATGTCCTTGATAGCAGCAAGCTGCTCCTTAGGGTCAAGAGAAAAATGCTCGTTTGAGTGTTCTATGTTCGTGAGAAGATAGACCTTTTTTATTATCTTGTCACTGCCCTCTTTTACTCCGCCGATAAGACCGCAGGCTTCGTTCGGAAGCTCGCTTTCAGCGTGGTGCAGTATCTTTTCATAATCGCTTTTGCTTAGTTTTATCATAAATGTACACCGTCACATTCTGCCTGTTCATAGTCGATAAGCTCTGTGATAGTAGGGTGCTCGCCGCATACTGCACAGCCCTTTGTATCCTGTGGAAGCTTTACCTT
>NZ_FR890769.1:89194-98593 GCF_000435935.1 Ruminococcus sp. CAG:57
CATTTTAAGTGCGTCATAAGTAAGCAGATAGCCTGTGAGAAGCTCTCCAACGCCAAGGATATACTTGATAGCTTCCATTGCCTGCAAACTTCCGATAACGCCGCCCATTGCGCCGATAACGCCTGCCTGCTTGCAAGTAGGAACAGCGTCCTTCGGAGGTGGGTTCTTGAACACACATCTATAGCATGGTCCCTGACCTGGAACATAGGTCATGAGCTGACCCTTAAATCTGATGATACCGGCGTGTGAAAATGGCTTTTTAGCCATTACGCAGGCGTCATTAATAAGGAACTTTGCCGGGAAATTGTCAGTGCCGTCGATAACGAAATCATAGTCCTTGATTATATCCATGATGTTCTCGCTGTCGATAAAGGTGCGGTATGTATTCACCTTAACGTCAGGGTTGATAGCCTCCATTGTTTCCTTTGCGGAAAGGACCTTTGCCTTGCCAACGTCCTGAGTTGTGTGGATTATCTGTCTTTGCAGATTTGAGAGATCTACCTCGTCTGCGTCTGCAATGCCGATAGTACCAACGCCTGCTGCGGCAAGATACATAGCGGCTGGTGCACCAAGTCCGCCTGCGCCTATGATAAGTACCTTTGCGTTAAGAAGCTTTTTCTGTCCCTTTGCGCCAACTTCTTTAAGAATGATGTGGCGTGAGTAACGCTCAAGCTGTTCGTCTGTAAATGCCATTACTGTCCGCCTCCCATGAAGTAAAGAAATTCTACAACGTCGCCGTCTTTAAGAACTGTGCTTTCAAAAGCACCGCTCTCTACAAATTCGTCATTGATAGTTACTGTAACGTACTGTGGTGTTTCAACGTTCTCGTCGATAACGAGCTGTGCCACTGTAAGTCCCTCTGCAACGTCCTTTTTATTACCTGCTACTGTTATAGTCATATCCATTTCTCCTTAATCTATAGAATTTATTGTTTCGGTGAGCTGTGCTTTTTTTACAGCTCCCGTAAGTCTTGCTTTTTCTGCTCCGTCCTTGAAGAACACAAGTGTCGGAACGCTTGTGACATTATACTTCTGAGCGGTTTCCCCGTCAAAGTTGATGTTGAGCTTCACAAGCTTTATGCCCTCAGGGTTCTCCTCCTCAGTTTCCGCAAGAAGCGGTGACATTCGCTTGCACGGAACGCAGGAATCTGAATAGAAATCTGCGATAACAAGCTTTCCTGCCTCGTTTATCTCGCTCTCGAAAGTATCCTTATTTGCTCTTACTGACATTAATCTCCCACCTTTTGTACGATAAGGTCATAAGTGCCGTCCTCATTGTCAATGAGCTTCAATATCTTGTGACCCTCTTCCTTAATGCTTCTTGGAACGTTCTGAACAGGCTCGCCGTCATTCATTTTAATGGAAAGGATCTGTCCGTCGTCAAGCTCTTCAAGAGCTACCTTTGCCTTAACGAATGTTGTCGGGCAAACCACTGTGGTGATATCCACTGTATCGTCTATTTTAAAATCAGCCATTGTTATAAACCTCCAGTATAGTATTTGTAAATTTCTCTCTGCCCACTCTGTCGATAGTGAACTTGAATCTTTCGCCAGCTTTTGCGTTATCGTCAAAGAACTGTATAGCGGTATCGCAAATCTTCATAAGAGTTTCCTTATCCTCGATAAATGGGATAACAGTTTCGCCCTTGTTGATATGGTTGCCGAAAAGTCCGCCGAATGAAACTATATAACCGTGGATAGTATCCCACGCTTCTGTAGGACAAGCCTTAAAACAGCGTCCGCAGAAGTTGCACTTTTCTTTGTCAAGAACTATCTTTCCGTCCTCCATTGTAAGCGCACCCTGACGGCAAGCCTTTACGCACACGCCACAGCCGATACAATCAGCTTCACGCCACTCAACCTTTATGCCACCCTTGATACCAACGTCATTTTCTTCCGCTTTAAGGCAGTTGTTCTGACAGCCTGTGATGCCGAACTTGAACTTGTGAGGAAGCTCCCTTGCGAAATATCTTTCGTCAAGCTCCTTTGCAAGAGAGTATGTATCTATACAGCCGCTTGGACAGACCGCAGCACCCTGACAGGCTGTGATAGTTCTTACTCTCGGTCCGCAAACGCCCGGTTCTGTGTCACCCTTTGCAAGAGCCGCCTTTACCTCGTCGATATCGTCAAGCTTTATAAAAGGTATCTCAACGCTCTGACGTGATGTAAGATGAACATAGCCCTCGCCGTATTTATCAGACACCTCTGCAATAGTTGCAAGCTGTTTTGCCGTAAGGTTTCCGCCCACAACTCTAAGTCTAAGTGAAAAATTATTCTTCTGCTTCTGGCGCATGAAACCGCCTTTTTTAAGTGTTGCGTAGTCAACTGCCATAGTAAATTCCTCCTAAAGTTTTTCTATGGACTGTTTAAAGTCCTCGATCAGATCCGATGCGACCTCTATTCCGACGCTTATCCTGATTGTGTCGCCGAACACGCCTGCGTTTATCTTCTGCTCCTCACTGCCGTGGGCGTAGATCGTACTTGCAGGGTGTATAACGAGCGTTCTTGTATCTCCGATATTAGTTGCATTTGTTGCAAGCTTCAAGCCGTTTATAAGCTTGAAGGCTCTTTCCTTTGAACCTGCTCTTATGGTGAGTATAGCACCGCCCTTGCCGCCAAGTTCTTCCTGACAAAGGTCATAGAACGGGCTGGCTTTCAGTGCAGGATAGTTCACTTCAATGCCCTCACAGCTTTCAAAGAACTCCGCAAGCTTCAAAGCGTTATGGCAACATCGCTCCATTCTAAGACCCAGTGTTTCAAGTCCCACGCTGTTCATAAATGCGTTCATCGGAGCAAGACAGCCGCCCACGTTTCTCCATATGCCGTTTCTCAGCTTTGCGATATAAGCAAACTTCCCGAATTTCTTATATTCTGCCAACCCCTTGAATTTGTCATAATCCCATTTGAAGTTTCCGCTGTCGATTATAACGCCGCTTATGGAATTTCCTCCGCCGTTTATATACTTTGACGTGGAATGTACCACGATATCAGCACCGTAGTCAAATGGATTTATAAGATAAGGTGTAGCCGTTGTGCTGTCAAGTATAAACACTGCACCGTTTTCATGGGCAAGGTCAGCCACCGACTTTATATCAACTATTTCAAGATTAGGGTTTCCGATAAGCTCGGCAAAGACCGCTTTGGTCTTACTATTTATAATAGGGGCTATTTCCTCTTTTGTAACGTGCTTTACGAATTTGGTCTTGATACCGAATGCCGCAAGGTCGCCGAAAAGGTCGATAGTGCCGCCGAAAAGACCTGCGCCGCATATTATCTCGTCACCTGCTTCAAGAATGTTCAGAAGCGACATTGTAACAGCCGCCATGCCTGATGAACACGCCACTGCGCCAACACCTTTTTCAAGTGTATTCATTCGGTTCTCAAAAGCCGCTACTGTCGGGTTGCTTATTCTTGTGTAAGCATATCCCGGTGCTTTATTATTGAATACTTTTTCAAGCTGCTCAGCCGACTCCTGCGCAAAGGCACTCACCTGATATATGGGAGTGAGCGTTGAGCCTGTTGTTTTCTCAGGTCCAAATCCGCCATGGAGCAATTTTGTATTGAATTTCAAAGGAAACGCCCCCTGTTTTCTTATTATATAGCTATCACCGCAAGCCTGTCAAGGTGCGATGTTCTTTGTTACTGTAGATATTATACAACATAAATCATATAAAGTCAATAGGATTACTATAGATTTAACATTTCTTTTAAAATATGCCCTTATTTTTATGAAAACTCTTGACAGTTTGCTCAAAAAAGTATAAAATATATTATGTTGATAGGATTACTATGAATAATAGGACAAGTATAAAAAGCATGAGAAATGATAAGATTGTCATTTCTAGGGAGGTGCAGAAATGAAAATTTCAACAAAAGTAGAATGTGGCATAATTGCCATTGCAGACATTGCAATGAACTCAGAAAACGGCGAAACAGTGACAGTATACAGCGTGGCAGAAAGACGTGGACTTTCAGGAAAATATCTTGAGCAGGTGCTTACTTCTCTGAGGCAGGCAAGGCTCATAAAAGGCATAAAAGGCTCTAGGGGCGGATATATACTCAACAAAAAGCCGGAGAAGATAACACTCAAAGAAATAATCGACGCTCTCGACCCATCGGTGCTTGGAAGCGATGTTGCGGTAGTAAATGACGAAAACACAGAATTTGCACAGGTGCTTGACGATTATATATGGCTGAGATTAGAGAACAAACTGAAAAGCTACACTGAGTCTATCACCCTCAGACAGCTCGTTGACTTCTATAATAAAGAGTCAGTAGAGAACGTTTCAGAGCCTATGTATTATATCTGATTGACAAAAGTCGGTTTTCATTTTATAATTAGGGACAGAAAGTGTATACTATATATAAAGGATGTGTTTTTTATGTATGACGTTATAATAATAGGCAGTGGTCCTGCGGGGCTTACTGCAGCGATATATGCAGGCAGAGCAATGCTTTCCGCACTGGTGTGCGAAAAGGACTACATGGGTACAGGTCAGATATCTGTTACAGACAGAGTTGAGAACTACCCGGGTCTTTACGGCATAAACGGCTATGACCTTGGAGAAAAGTTCAGAGAGCAGGCTGAAACTCTTGGTGCTGAGTTTTACGAGGGCGAGGCTGAGAGCTTTGAGAAAACAGCCGAGGGCTGGAAGGTCATATTCAAGGACGGCTCTGTAAAAGAAGGAAAAACTGTTATTTACACCGCAGGCACTTCATATCGTCATCTTGACGTGGCAGGCGGTGAGAAACAGCGCATTTCTTACTGCGCAGTGTGCGACGGCTTCTTCTATAAGGATAAAGTTGTGGCTGTTGTGGGCGGAGGAGATACTGCACTTGGTGACGCACTTTATCTTTCAAAGCTTGCAAAAACTGTTTACCTTATCCACAGACGTGACGAGTTCAGAGCAAATAAAGCTTTGCAGAAAAAGGTCGCTGAAACAGATAATATCGTGCCTGTTATGAGTGCGGTTATAAAAGAGGTAACAGGTGGCGAAAATGCAGAGGGCATTACCTATACGCAAAACAACGAGGAAAAGAACATTGCCGTGGACGGAGTGTTCTGCGCAATCGGAAGCGTGCCGAATACACAAGCTTTAGAGGGCGTTTGCGAGCTTGACGAAAGCGGATATGTGAAAGCTGGCGAGGACGGAATCACCACTGCAAAGGGTCTTTTTGTGGCAGGAGATGTCCGTACTACACCTCTCAGGCAGGTAATAACAGCAGCGGCAGACGGTGCAAACGCACTTTCTTCTGCGGAAAAATATATAATGGAGCTGTAAAAAGCAAAACAAAGCGGTGTCTGAGCGTAAAACTCTGCACCGCTTTTTCTATTCTATAGCACAAAAAGGACGCTGTCACCAACGCCCCAAATTGCTTTTATATATTCACGCTTTCCTTTTCAAGCAGGCTGTCTATAAACCTCTGCACAGGTTCCGGAGTTTCATACTGGGAAGCCGTCACCGCACATATGCTCCTTGGCGGTATCTGCTCTTTTGTGTTCACCCTGAAAATGTTCCCTGCCTCTATCTCCGCCTTGGTGGTGGCATACTGCATGAAACCTATGCCAAGATTGTTCTTTACCATCGGCATTACAAAGTTTATGGACGTAAGCTCGATATCAGGTCTTAACAGCAGGTTGTGCTGTCTGAATATATGGTCAAGATAGTTTCGGGTGGTGGTGGTGTTTTTAAGACAGATAAGAGGATATTTCACAAGCTCATGCAGGGATATCTCCTTGTCTTTAAGATAGGAAAAACCGTTTCCTGCGGCAACGATATCCTGAAGCTTCTTTATCACATTTATGTTAAGCCCCGTTTTGTCTGCAAACGGCGAGGTAACTACCGCCACGTCTATTAGATTTGCCCTCAACGCTTCTATAGCGTCAGGGGTGGACATACTGTCTATCTTTATCTGTATCTTCGGGTGTTCTCTGTGAAACTCTACTATTCGGTCGATAAGAAAGCTTTGCAGTGCCACCTCGCTTCCTCCAAGCCTTACTATCGCCCTGTCACGCTCGCTTATCAGCGCAAGTTCCTCCTCTGCCGAGAATATATGCTTGCAGGCTATGGATATATGCTTAAAGAGCATCTCTCCGCCCGTTGTCAGCTCTACACCCTTTTTTGACCGCACAAAAAGCTTGCACCCAAGCTCGTCCTCAAGATTTTTTACGCATCGGCTTATGCTCGGCTGCGACAAAAACAGATAGTTCGCCGCCATTGTTATGTTCTGGAACTTTGCCACATAATAGAATATCTTATAATGCTCGAAATTTATCTCTCTCATAAACCTTTCCTCTCTATCCATACACTATGAGTATGTTTACAATAGAAAATATCTATTTGACATATGCTTATGATTGTATTATAATATATTCGTAGACAAAAAGCAAGTCTTACATCACTGCGCCCATAGGGGGACGCATACAAAAAATAGTTTTATCATGATAAAATCAATGACGATTGCATTCAACCGCTGGGGGTAAACGGTGTAGACCTTATTATACCCTTATGAGGCTGGCATTCTTATTGGTTTTATTTTTTTGGAGGTGATAAAATGCTGGAGAGAATTTCCGAAAATCTTTCCGAGGCTATGCAAAACAAAGTAGCTTTCAGGATACCGATTTTCGGAGGCATACCCGTTCCTGTGTCCTGCGTGGTAACATGGATAATAATGGCGATACTTGTGATAGCTTCAATACTTCTCACAAGAAACCTTAAACTTATCCCTGACAGGAAACAGATGATGCTTGAATCATTCGTAGGCTTTCTCAGAGATTTCTTCAGAGAACAGCTGGGAGAAAAGGGTATGGCGTATTTTCCGTTCCTTGCAACTGTCATTATCTACATAGGCTTTGCGAACATCATCGGTCTGCTGGGCTTTACACCGCCTACAAAAGACTTGAATGTTACCGCAGGACTTGCGATCATGAGCATTGTGCTTGTGGAGGTTGCAGGAATAAGAGCAAAAGGAACAAAGGGCTGGCTGAAAAGCTTTGCCAAACCTGTGGCGATAATCGCTCCGCTGAATGTAATGGAGCTTGTTATCAGACCGCTGTCGCTTTGTATGCGACTTTTCGGAAACGTGCTTGCGTCTTATATCATCATGGAGCTTATCGACGCCGTTTGCCCGATAGTGATACCGCTGGCATTCTCGGCATACTTTGATATTTTCGACGGCTTCATTCAGGCATATGTTTTCGTGTTCCTCACGTCCCTGTTCATAAATGAAGCAATAGAGGACGACGACTAAGATAACAGAAATTCGGAGGTATGATCTATGTTAGTAGCAATCGGTGCGGCTGTAGCCGTTATTACAGGAATAGGAGCAGGTATCGGAATAGGTATCGCAACAGGAAAGGCAACAGAGTCTATCGCAAGACAGCCTGAGGCTAAAAAGGATATAAGAAGCTCACTGCTTCTCGGCTGCGCACTTGCAGAGGCAACAGCTATCTACGGCCTTATCGTAGCTATCCTTATCATCTTCTTCCTGAAGTAAGAGAATAAGCGTAGAAAAGTAAAAGAATAAAAACGGAGGTATATATCATGTTAGTAGCAATTGGTGCGGCTGTAGCCGTTATTACAGGTATAGGCGCAGGCATCGGAATAGGTCTTGCAACAGGAAAGGCAACAGAGTCTATCGCAAGACAGCCCGAAGCTAAAAAGGATATAAGAAGCTCGCTGCTTCTCGGCTGCGCACTTGCAGAGGCGACCGCTATTTACGGTCTTATCGTAGCTATCCTTATCATCTTCTTCCTGAAGTAATAAAACAAAACATCTTTATGAAAGGAGCATAGCTATGATAAGTCTTGATATAAGTTTGGTATGGGTAATAATAAATCTGCTGGTACTGTATCTGCTCCTTAAAAAGTTTCTTTTCAAGCCAGTGTGCAAAATGATGGACGAGAGGTCTGCAAAGATACAAAGCGACCTTGACGGTGCGGCACAGGCTAAGGCGGACGCTGAAAAAATGAAAACTGACTATGAAGCTGAGATAGCCGACGCACACAGTCAGGCTGTTGAGATAACAAACAAGGCTAAAGCACAGGCAGGCAGAGAATGCGACCTTATGCTTGAAAATGCAAGAGCCGAGTCTGCTAAGATAATGAAAGAAGCTGAAAAGTCCATTGCAAACGAAAAGGAAAAGGCTATGGACGACGCAAAATACCAGATCGCAGACCTTGCTATACTGGCGGCTGCTAAGGTCATTAAGAAAAATGTGGGAGGCGACTCCGACAGAGAAACTGTTGATGAATTTCTCTCCGAGGTAGGTGCTGCCAAATGATCTTTTATCCCGAGGAAGTCTGCGGCAGAGTGCTTTTTGAGCTTTCGCCAAAGGCTGAGAGCGTAAAGGCTTCAAGAGAGCTTTTTGAAAGCTGTGACGAGCTTAAGGACGCTCTTGCAAGCCCTGCTGTGGAAATAAAGGAAAAGGAGAAAGTTATAGACAGGCTTTTTCCACAAGATATGAGAAACTTTCTCAAGGTCATGTGTCAGTGGGGTCACATGGATAACATCATGGACATTTTTGACGCATATGACGATGAAGTCCTCAAAAGCAAAAATATACTTAAAGCTGAGCTTTACTGCGTCTGCCCGCCTGAAAAGGCACAGACGGATAAAATAAAAGAAACGCTGAAAAAGAAATACGGCGTGAGCGATGTTCTGCTGGAAGTGAATACCGACGAAGCCCTTATGGGCGGCTATCGTCTTGAAGTGAACGGGGTCGAGTATGACAAGAGCGTTCAGGGTATGATAAAAGCTTTGCAGAACAGGATATCAGGGAGGTGAACGGCTTGGCAGGTTCAAGCAGAAGCGATATTATCTCGGTGCTTAAAAGTGAGATAGCTGACTTTGAGGCGAAAACTCAGGTCAACGAAACAGGCAGGATAATATCCATAAATGACGGTATCGTAAATATTTACGGTCTTAATCATGCAATGTATGGTGAGCTTGTTGAATTTGAAACAGGCGTTAAAGGAATAGTTCAGAATGTGGAGAGAAAAACTCTCGGCTGCGTTCTTCTTGGCTCTGACCATGGTCTTACAGAAGGTTCAAAGGTAGTCAGAACACAGAAAAGGGCAGGTGTTGGCGTTGGCGAAAAGCTTCTGGGCAGAGTTGTTGACGCTCTGGGCGCTCCTATCGACGGCATGGGCGAGATAGAGTATGACGATTATTACCCTATCGAACGTGAAGCCGCAGGCGTTTGCAACAGAAAGTCTGTTACAGTGCCTCTGGAAACAGGTATACTTTCTATCGACTCAATGTTCCCTATCGGCAGAGGTCAGCGTGAGCTTATCATAGGCGACCGTCAGACAGGTAAAACTTCCATTGCTCTTGATACCATTCTTAACCAAAAGGACAAGGATATGATATGCGTATATGTGGCTATCGGACAGAAAGCCT
>NZ_FR890769.1:98626-108772 GCF_000435935.1 Ruminococcus sp. CAG:57
ACAGTTGCGAAGTTCGTTGAGGATCTTAAAAAGCATGGTGCTATGGATTACACCATAGTTGTAACGGCTATGGCCAGCGACCTTGCGCCTTTGCAGTACATATGCCCATACGCAGGCACAGCAATGGCTGAATATTTCATGGATAAGGGCAAGGACGTTCTTATAGTATACGATGACCTTTCAAAGCACGCAGTTGCATACAGAGCAATGAGCCTGCTTCTGAAACGTTCTCCGGGACGTGAGGCTTATCCTGGAGATGTATTCTATCTTCATTCAAGACTTCTGGAGCGTTCATGCAGACTTGACGACGCTCACGGCGGCGGTTCTATCACTGCCCTGCCTATAATCGAAACACAGGCAGGCGACGTTTCCGCATATATCCCTACAAACGTTATTTCTATCACAGACGGACAGATCTTCCTTGAAACAGAGCTGTTCTTCTCAGGCGTAAGACCTGCTGTAAACGTTGGTCTTTCAGTATCCCGTGTAGGCGGTGCGGCACAGACCAAGATAGTAAAGAAAGTATCAGGCAATCTGCGTATCGACCTTGCCCAGTTCAGAGAAATGGAAGTGTTCACACAGTTCAGCTCTGAGCTTGATAAGACAACGCAGGAGCTTCTCGACCATGGTCACAGGCTCGTTGAGATACTTAAACAGCCGCTCTATCACCCTTATTCAATGCACGAGGAGGTAATTATCCTCTGCTGTGCACAGCACAAGCTTTTGCTTGACGTGCCTGTTAAGGAGATAAGAAAATTCACTCTCGATATGCTTTCCTACTTTGAGGCAAATCACAGCGATATAATTGCCGAGATAAACGACAAAAAGGTCATGACAGACGAGCTAGACGCAAAGATAGTTGCTGCCGCAAAGGAATTTAAGCAGGGCAGATAAAGGCTCTGCACCGAAAGGAGGCATAAGGCATGGCAGGAATGAGAGAGATAAGAGAAAGGATCGCAAGCGTAAGCGAGATCATGAAGATCACAAACGCTATGTACCTTATCTCTTCCTCAAATCTGAAAAAAGCCAAGAAAAGGCTTGAAAACACCGAGCCTTACTTTGAAAAGCTCCAATCTACCATTCACCACATACTGCTCCACACGCCTGAGTTCGAGCACAAGTATTTCGACCAGCGTGAGGAGAAAAAGCCTGAGGACAAAATGATAGGCTACATAGTGGTAACAGCCGACAAGGGTCTGGCAGGAGCTTATAACCACAACGTTTTAAAGCTTGCAGAGCAGGAAATGGCTAAGCACAAGAACACCTGCCTTTTCGTTGTGGGACAGATCGGAAGACATTATTTTTCAAGAAAGAACGTGACCATCGACGCTGAGTTCCTTTACACGGCTCAAAATCCTACCCTTTACAGGGCGAGGGCGATCGCCGAAACTATCACAGATCTTTTTGAGAGAAAATATCTTGACGAGGTTTATGTTATTTACACCAAGATGATAAATTCCATGGATATGGAGCCTGAGATGCTCAAGCTTTTTCCGCTGGAGCGTGAGGACTTTGAACACCCTCTGCAAAAGCAGGATCACGATATCGTGACGTTCAGACCAAGTCCTGAAAAGGTAATGGATCATCTTGTGCCGAACTACATGAAAGGTCTTATATTCGGCGTTTTGGTAGAGGCATTCTCCAGTGAGCAGAATGCCAGAATGACCGCCATGAGCGGTGCTACCACAAGTGCTTCGGAGATGATAAAGGAGCTGTCATTGCAGTATAACCGAGCAAGACAGGCGGCTATCACACAGGAGATAACCGAGATCGTCAGCGGAGCAAATGCTCAAAAGGACGAGAGTTAAGGCTTTCGGGAAAGGTGTTGAGATTAAAATGGAAAAAGGAAAGATCGTTGAAATAATGGGACCTGTCGTTGACGTTGAATTTGAAAACGGCAAGCTACCTATGATAAAGGACGCTCTTACTGTACAGCTTGACGGCAAGACAAAGGTCATGGAAGTGGCTCAGCAGCTTGGCAACAACACTGTCAGAGCTATCATGCTTGCTTCAAGCGACGGACTTGAAAAGGATATGGAGGTCACTGCCACAGGCGCTTGCATAAAAGTTCCTGTAGGCGACGCTACCCTGGGAAGAATGTTCAATGTCCTTGGTGAGAGCATTGACGGCGGCGAGCCTGTCAAGGCTGACGACTACTGGGAGATACACAGAGAGCCGCCAAAATTTGAAGATCAGAAGCCTGCAACAGAGATTCTTGAAACAGGCATAAAGGTAATAGACCTTCTTGCTCCATATGCAAAGGGCGGTAAAATAGGTCTGTTCGGCGGTGCAGGCGTTGGTAAAACTGTGCTTATTCAGGAGCTTATCACAAACGTTGCCACAGAGCATGGCGGATATTCCATATTCACAGGCGTTGGAGAGCGTTCAAGAGAGGGCAACGACCTCTGGCACGAAATGACAGACTCAGGCGTTATCAAAAAGACAGCCCTAGTGTTCGGTCAGATGAACGAGCCTCCTGGATCAAGAATGAGAGTTGCTCAGACAGGACTTACAATGGCTGAGTATTTCAGAGATAAGGAACATCAGGACGTACTGCTTTTCATAGACAACATATTCAGATTCGTTCAGGCAGGCTCTGAGGTATCGGCACTCCTTGGCAGAATGCCGTCAGCCGTTGGTTATCAGCCTACCCTTGCAAACGAAATGGGCGCTTTGCAGGAGCGTATCGCTTCCACAAAGCAAGGCTCTATCACATCTGTTCAGGCTGTATACGTCCCTGCGGACGACCTGACAGACCCAGCCCCTGCTATCACGTTCTCACATCTTGACGCAACAACAGTGCTTTCAAGAAAGATAGTTGAACAGGGTATCTATCCTGCCGTTGACCCACTGGAGTCAACTTCAAGAATACTTGAGCCTGACGTAGTAGGTCAGGAGCATTACGAAGTTGCAAGAAAGACTCAGGAGCTTTTGCAGAAGTACAAGGAACTTCAGGATATCATTTCTATCCTGGGCATGGAGGAGCTTGACGACGCCGACAAGACGGCTGTTTACAGAGCAAGAAAGATACAGAAATTCCTTTCACAGCCTTTCCATGTTGCAGAGAACTTCACAGGCATAGAGGGCAAATATGTTCCTCTGAAAGAAACGATCAGAGGCTTCAAGAAGATCATCGACGGCGAAATGGACGAATATCCAGAGGCTGCATTCCTTAACGCAGGCACTATCGACGATGTTATCGAAAAGGCTAAACAGCTTGAAAACGAGTGATGACCCTCACCGAAAGGAGAAGCTGAAATGGTAAAGACATTCAAGCTTGAAATACTTGCCAGCGACCACATTTTCTATTCGGGAGAATGTGACGAGCTTATATTCCCGGGTCAGGACGGCTCTTTCGGAATACTGCCTAATCACCAGCCCATGATAACCTGTCTTAACGCAGGTGAGCTGCGTTACAGAACGGGCGACCAGTGGCACTATGCGGTGGTAAGCGATGGTTTTGTGGAGATAATGCCGTCATATGTGACGCTCCTTGCGGACACTGTGGAACGCCCTGAGGAGATAGATGAAAAGCGTGCCGAAGCCGCCAAGGAGAGAGCTGAGGAGAAGCTCAGGCAGAAGCAGAGCATTTCAGAATATTATCACACGCAGGCAGCTCTTAACAAGGCTGTGGCAAGGCTTAAAATATCAAGCAAGTATAACAAGCACAAGATAAATATTTAAGTTCACAAAAAGTTTACATTAAAAGCATAGCAGGCTCTTGACAAAAGGTCAAGGGTCTGTTATAATATTAGAGCATTCGTATCTAAAGACAGTTGGCAGCAGGAAGCTGCGGAAGTCCAGCCGAGGAAAGGAATAGCAAAGTAATTATGACTTTGTATCTCTTTTGTCTTGCGACGAAAGGGATTTTTCTTTTGTTAGTTTACGGTTTGCGTAAATTAGTTCAAAGAGGTGAAATTGAAATGCCAAGCGAAAAGACATTGTCCGCTAAGAAGGAAAGAGTTGCACAGCTCGTTGAAATGCTCAAGAACTCTGCTGCAGGCGTACTCGTTGATTACAAGGGTATCACTGTTGAAGAGGATACAAAGCTCAGAAAAGAGCTGAGAGAGGCTGGCGTAAGTTATTTCGTTGAGAAGAACACTATCCTGAGATTTGCTCTTAAGGAAGCTGGTCTTGACGGTATCACAAACGTACTCGAGGGTACAACAGCTATCGCTATCTCTAACGACGACCAGACAGCTCCTGCAAGAATACTCGGTAAGTTTGCTGAGGACTGCAAGGACGAAAAGTTCTTCCTCAAGGCCGGTTACATTGGTGAGGACGTTTATGACGAGGCAGGCGTTAAGGCTCTCTCGAAGATCCCTTCAAGAGAAACTCTGCTCGCACAGCTGGTTGGTTCCCTTCAGGGTCCTATCCAGAAACTTGCCGCAACACTTCAGGCTGTTGTGGACAAGGACAACGAGGCTGCATAATTTATATGCCGCTTAACGAATGGGCTTTGACCCGAAAAATTATTTAATAAAAAGGAGATTTTTATCATGGCTTCAGAGAAGATTATGAATTTTGTAGAAGAGATCAAGAAACTTTCCGTTCTCGAGCTTTCAGAGCTTGTTGACGCTATCCAGGAAGAATTCGGTGTAACAGCTGCTGTTGCTGCTGCTCCAGCTGCTGGTGCTGCTGGCGCTGCTGCTGAGGAGAAGACAGAGTTTGACGTAGTTCTGACTTCATTCGGCGATGCTAAGATGGCTGTTATCAAGGCTGTTAAGGAGATCACAGGTCTTGGTCTTAAGGAGTCTAAGGAACTCGTTGAGAGTGCTCCTAAGGCTATCAAGGAAGGTGCTTCAAAGGCTGACGCTGAGGAGATCAAGACAAAGCTTGAGGCTGCTGGCGCTTCTGTTGAGCTCAAGTAATTCTGAGTTTGCACAAATAATTAAAGGACTTCGTAATGAAGTCCTTTTTTTGTTGAAAAAATTCATAATGAGTGAAACTGTCCCACCTTGGGCAGCGGAGTGGTTTGAATTTTTTACAAGGTTGTGTAGATGTACCGTGTGGTATGCTTTGGTTTAGAATATCTAGCCTAACAGAACTGTTATACCGCCTGACTGATTTGTCAATAGCTGAATTTGATATATACAAATAAGCATGTGATATGTATATTTATAAATAGTCGATTTTTTTTGAAAAAAAGCCTTGACAATAGAAAAAATAAATGCTATAATAATTAAGCTGAATGACACGGAACACAAACAAAACAAAAGAGTTCAGCGAAAAGAATAGTAAATGCGGCAGTGCTGGAATTGGCAGACAGGCACGTTTGAGGGGCGTGTGTCCTTGACGTACGGGTTCAAGTCCCGTTTGCCGCACCAAAGATTAAGTTCAAAGTTCGTAGGATATTTATTCTGCGAACTTTGTGCTAATATCTAAAAAAGAAGCAAACTTGCTTGATTGACCAAAGAGCATTAATGATTAATACCCTTTGGTCAGCCAAGCATACCGCTTGACCGAGTGTATGTAAAAACAATCCGTAATCGTATTGATTTTTTTGCTTATGCTATATAATGATCTTTCCCTTTGGCACACGAAACATCTGCAGTGACATTCAAACAATGGGACTACATTGTGGCAATGTCGGCACGAAGTTGACACCCTTGCTTTGTTACTCTCACAGGTAGCTCAGCACCACAGTGCCTATACTCGCTAGTGTCCATCACGGCGCAGTTGTTAGTGATTTCGCAAAGATTACACATCATTATGTCTTATTCTGAGTCCAGCCGAAAGGTCCTAAAGCCTGACGGGGATATATATTAACCGCTAAGGTTAATGACTGCATAAAAATAAGAGTGCTTCACAGTCCGCTAAACGATGAAACACTCTTGACATTATCGAAATTCTGTGTTATAATGAACGACAGAATAAATCGCATTCACTTAATGTTTTCACCGTTGCTCGAACAACTGTGATTTCAGGGTATATAGCTTCGCCAAAAGTTATATACCTAAGTGAGTGCTTTTTTAATGCGCTCACTTTTCTTATTTCCTATTTATTATACCACATATCTCAGCATTTGTCAAGACTTTTATTAAAAAAATATGGATGAAAATAAAATTTTATAGGGGGTTGCGTCTTGAATAAGTTTGTAAACACTAAAACAGGAAAACTTTACACTGCATATTCTATCAGGGAGATAGGAGATAAATATGTTGTTGTTTTCAAAAAAGGCGGAAAAGAGTATACATATGACCGATACACCATTGATTTGATGACAGGGTGTGATTTATCAAGTACCAACGATGTTCCAACATCCACTGGTAAACTTATTGTATATTCATATGACAAAACTTGCTACAATTGCGGAGAAAAGACTCAAATATTGACCTATATTGTGTATACAGGCAATATTCTTGATAACTTCACATACCCTTGGGATAAAATTAAAGCTCTCAAATATCAAAACACAGAGTTACACATGATAAACGAGGATATTGAATACTATGGAGTTAAGGTACTCGGCGATGTATTCTCTTTTGATGAAATCATGGTAAACAAATATCCTAAAAGAATCTCTGTTGCATACAGCAAAACTCTAAGACGCAGCTATGCGATGAATATATGTGAGCATTGCAAAGCAATACAAGGAAAAAATTTTGTTTATAAGGATATTAATTGTTTTATCAGAGATATGACACCGCTTAATGTTTTTGATACAATATCGTTTCAAATCACAAATGATTTTTTGAAGAAGTGTAAAAATCATTATATTACTCCCTAAGTCATTAAAATACAAAAGCCTGTGAGAATTTACACTCACAGGCTTTTTTTGTCCATGGACAAAAAAATACTCAAGCCGCAGACTATGCCACGGCTTGAGCTTTAAAAAGTTAAGTTAGTCCATTACGCCAGCGTCTTCATCGTCATCATCATATGACGGAACTTGCTTATATTCTTCAGGAATATTTGATATACCAAAAGACGGAGCTTCTGTTTTTGGGTTAGGATAAATGCCTGCGCACTGACTTATCTCAGAATTAGAATAACAAGCCATTGTGATTACAGAGTCGGCAATTTTGACAACACAAATGCCCTTATCGATATCTGCTTTTTTCAAAGCTTTCCAACACACTTGCTCAATATCTGCTTTGGTCGCTTCCTCGCTATATTTTTCACGCTTTATAGTATCGTCTTGTCCCTCTGTTTCCATGGCGTCAGTTACATCGAATGTGTATTCGCCCTCTGTATATTCACCGCCTTCAACGATAACATCAGCGTATCGACTATTCACTAACGTAAAAAGTGTCTTAGCGACTTTATTATTGCTTTTCAGCAATTCATCACTATTTTCCAAAACAGTCGAAGATGAGTCTTCATCTTCGGTATCAGAACTTGAAGAACCGCAAGACGTACAAATAGAAAACGTAACTCCTAACGCAAGTATCATAGCTAATAATTTTTTCATTTTGATCTCTCCTAATGTGATTTTTTATTTGCTTTAATTATAACATATGTCAGACATTTTGTCAACCTTTGGAAGTCATTCTCTCTTGTGTTAAAAATGAACATTCGTTCACACAATATCATTATTGTTTTTATATTTAACACATGAAATATATCCAACTTGTGGTATAATATCCATTGGATTTATAATAAATTGTCCACGGACAAAAAAGGGAGATAGCTGTAGAATAATCAATGAATTTCTATGATAAGCAAAATAATGAGATAATAAGATTTTTAATGGAGCAAAATACTATTTTACAAGAGCAAATTCGTATTTTAACAGAAAGCTCAAAGCAGAAAGATGATATTATATCAGAATTGACTACTATTATTTCATCAGTACAAAAAACAGCCGAAGAAAACACTTTTGAAAATATTCAAACAGACACACAAATGACAGTTAAACACTTAGCTGACGAATGGTATACAAATTACGCTGAAAAAAATCATCGTGAAACAACTCGCAATTCAGAAAGATTGATTGCTAATCGGATCAATCATGATTTGGGCGAGAACAGTCTGCAAACTATTTCGACTATAACTATCCAATCATATGTTAATAAGTTATCTGAAAAAGGTGGTAATCTACGCACAGGAAATCCATTATCACGAAAAACTATAAAGAATTACATGACGTATCTTACGAATATTTTTTCGTATGGGGTGAAATACGGATACATAAAAGACAACCCTTGCTCAGATGTTGATATACCTAAAATCAATGGTAATGGCGAAACAATGCGTCCGAAAGAGATTAAAATCTACACCATTGATGAAGCCAAGACATTATTAAGCACATTAAAGCACGTTCAATTCAAATATCAAATATTCTTTACACTTGCTATGCTTACAGGACTACGCAGAGGTGAGATACTAGGTCTTGAATGGAACGATTTTGATTTTGATAAATGCAACGTCAGGATAAAGCGGACTTCAAATTACACGCCAATAGAGGGTATCTATACAGATGTCACTAAGACCGAAAAATCGCAACGTTTTATTAAAATACCGAAAGAACTATCAAAGCTACTGAAGCTCTACCAAAATTCTCAGCAATTTGATTTTCGGAACAGAAAAGGAAAAGGCTTAGAAATTGTCAAAACTGATAGGCTATTCACGCAGGCAAATGGCAAGCCCATGCACCCAAATACGCCTTACAAGTGGCTTGAGAGAATGTGTAAGAAAAATGGTTTACCCTTCTATGGCGTTCATACATTCAGACATCTCAACGCCAGCCTGCAGATAAATGCTGGCATAGACGCTGTAACTGTATCAGCGACACTAGGTCACTCAACCCCAACTACAACGTTAAACATATATAGTCATTGCTTTGAGGAAAACAAGACGAAATCAGTCGACATTGTCAATACTGCTCTTGGTGGTTTCATTTGACATCGTATCTATCAGCTCAATATTGGCAACTTGGTATAGTGCTTCCATTGCCGCCAAGTCGGTTATTGATATACCAAAAAGCTTTGACAAAACAATAAAGTGCCGTGTTATAGCTTCCGTAGATAGACTTCGCCCGTCCTCTATGTTTTTGAGATAGCGGTCTTTAACGCCAAGCTCTTTAGCAACGTTTTCTCGGGTAAAGTGCATATCTGTACGCAATCTTATCAAATATTCTCTTCTCAACATAAAAAAAGTCCTCCTAAAATTATCTAAAAAAAGGCAAAAGGGCAAATTTCAAAAAAAATCAAAAGCCATATATATTACTACATATTCTGAACTAAGTAATATAACAGAATTACTCTATCTGACCTTTTTTTAGATATTAATACAAAGTGGGTTATAAATATGAGGGTGCAAATCAGGGACTACCCCCATAATAAAATAAAATCGGCTTATATAATAAAAATTTTCGCAAAAAGGATTGACAAATCCCGTCCGAGGTGTTATTATATAGCTGTTTGAGTTGTGAACTCCCACGAGAACACAAACCATTTGAGCAGGACCTATTGGATCTAGGTCCTGCTTTTTTTATGCAACCTTGTTTACGAGTGACGATGAAGTATGTATTGTCTGTATAATCTCCTGCTCTAGTTCGTTTGAGCTGTTTGCGCACCATGGACCTGTTAATAAGCACAGCTATGACCTTTGACACTTCTGCCCTACTCAGCCTGATGAGCGCAGAAAGGTCATTAAGCGACTGATAAAATCTTGCTATATCATTGCACATGAGTTTGCAGAATACTGCATACACATAGAAAAGCTTTGGTGACAATTCGGCAGAGTACGCCTTACGATTATTCATATAGAAATAGTTTTTGCTCAGGTCATAAGGCTTCAACGCATAGTGATATGCCCCTAAACGCCCCTCAGAGCCGTCCAAACGATATTTATGCGTAATTATACCCATTTCTTCAAGACGGCACACAGAGCGTTTTACGCTTGATACAGAGCATTTGCAGGAAGCAGCTATAGTTTCCTGCTTAATGCAAACTTCATAGCCGTTGCTGCTACGCTTGGTGTGAGAGCTGACAAGGCTATATAGTTTGCAGGCTACGGCAAAATCTGTGTAATTGCTTCTGAGGTCCGTTATAAAGCTGTTTGGTATACGCATTTCCCTTCCTCCTTTCCAATATATTTAGGCAACAAAAAAAGGACCTGAAATTCAGATCCTTAAGCATATAAATGAGTACATTCCTATCTCTGTTTATCTAAAGTATACTCTATACCTTGCGCTAAGTC
>NZ_FR890770.1:0-269 GCF_000435935.1 Ruminococcus sp. CAG:57
ATATTGTAGGCTGTATCACCGTTACTGTCGGCATTTTCTCACTCTCCTTTCAACCAACAAGAATACCACAAATCTTTTCAGAATGGTATCACCAAACCTGACAAAATTACTTGTCCGAATTTGACATATTTTCATCTGCCTGCTTTGCCGCAGTACAGAGACACATTGTGAATACTCCCGCTGTACCGCCTGCAAGCAATCCAATAATAAATCCTACCATTTCTGAACCTCCTTATGCTGCGTCCCTTGAAGACGGAAACTGACTGTAT
>NZ_FR890770.1:299-550 GCF_000435935.1 Ruminococcus sp. CAG:57
CTGACTGTATATATCCTCTGTATTTTTGCTGTTGAAACTCTGTTTTTCGTCTTGTTCAAGAATTTTATCCAGTTTATCGGCAAATACTTTTGCCATAAAATCGCTGTATTCTGCCTGTCCGAATTTAGTCATCAAAATCAACTCCTATACTTATTTTCATCGCTTTTTCTACTTTTTCCATAAGTTCAAAATCAACTGAACCCACGTAACTTTTCAGTCGGTATCTGTCTATCGTTCGTATCTGCTCCGCA
>NZ_FR890771.1:0-9541 GCF_000435935.1 Ruminococcus sp. CAG:57
CAGGGTAACAAACACGTAACTAACAAAATAGCCTTAAAACAACGATATAACGTGGTTACACTTTATCAAAGAGATAATTTCATTCTCATTTATCAAACCGTTTCGCAGAAATGCGAAGCGGTTTTTTTATACCCGATCCTAACTGTCAAAATGCACAATCAAAACATCTGTTCGTTGTCAATTTAGCTGAATATCCCCATGCTTATTGTAAATAACAACAAAATATGATATAATTATTGCTGATAAATTAACTTTTAGGAGATAACTGCTATGACGAATGAATACATAAAACCGCCCGTTGAGATACGCTACAAAAATGAACTCGACGCCTTGAAAAGTGTTGATATTGGCAAAAAGCCTGAGAATTGGGTGCTGTCGCCAAAGGCAGTGCGAACATTTATATTAGGCGGAATCATCAAAACTGCCGATGGCAAAATGCAGATAAAGCGCAAATTCTATGGCAATGACGCACTTGTTGAGCGCTGTATAATCACCCTCGCTGGTAACCGTGGACTTATGCTGGTGGGTGAGCCAGGCACTGCTAAAACTATGCTCTCTGAGCTTCTCTCTGCTGCTTGCTGCGGCATAAGCACGAACACAGTTCAGGGTACGGCTGGAACTACCGAGGATATGATAAAATATAGCTGGAACTATGCCATGCTTCTTTCAAAAGGTCCGTGCCGTGAAGCCCTTGTGCCTGCTCCCCTGCTCATAGGCATGGAACAAGGCATTTTCGCACGATTTGAGGAAATAACTCGTACCCCTGCAGAAATCCAGGATAGCCTTATTTCTGTAATGAGCGACCAGATACTCAATATCCCTGAGCTTGAAAACGAAGGACTTGTTTTCGCCAAGCAAGGATTTAATATAATCGGTACTGCAAACACCCGTGATAAGGGCGTAAATGAAATGTCAGGTGCTTTGAAAAGGCGTTTCAATTTTGAAACTGTCGAGCCTGTTCGTGACGTAAGGCTCGAAAAGGAGATCATTATCCGTGAAGCACAAGACCTTGCAAAAACAGGTCATATCGACCAGCCTATAGACACCGACGCTGCTGAACTTCTTGCTGTCACATATCATGAGCTTCGTGAGGGCGTTACCTCAGAGGGAACAAAGCTTGAAAAACCAAACGCCGTTATGAGTACAGCCGAAGCTGTGTCCGTTTTCTATCAAACTATGAGCAGTGCATATTATTATGGTGACGGAAAAACTGATCTCAAAGAGCTTACGCAGAATCTTTTAGGAGCAGTTTGTAAGGAAAACAAAGACGACCTTGAAAAGCTTAAAAGCTATTTCAGGATCGCTGTTAAGGAAAAAAGTGCAAGTGAGGGAGGCATATGGACAGAATATCTGGATACAGCCAAGTATCTGAAATAATACCTTTCGACTATTCTCAGCCATTTATGCTTTTTCCTGTAAGACACCACAGCCCTGTCTGCTCGTGGCAGCTCATCAGAGCAATTAAAGAATATCAGCCCGATGTCATACTTATAGAGGGTCCTGAAAACGCCAATGATATGATAGGTGTGTTGACGGACGAGAGAACAAAACTCCCTGCGGCTTTCTATTATTACTACAAGGACAGAAAAAAGTTTATCAGTGATGAAGCCGAAGACTATAAATGCTACTACCCTTTTATCTATGCTTCACCTGAGTATAACGCTCTGAAAACAGCCGCAGCCATGGATATAGAAGCACGCTTTATAGATCTTCCCTACAGCGAGATACTTATTACCACCGCAGAAAATAAAGGCCTTCGCAGTAATAAGGATAAACACAGCTACACTGATGACAGCAGACTTATATACAGCAAATTCTGCAAAAAGCTTTGCGAGAAAACAGATCTAAGGACCTTTGAAGAGTTCTGGGAGAAGTATTTTGAGATAGAGGGGCTCAGGTTATCTGTACAAGATTTTGTACAGCAAATGTACACCTACTGCATTATCACACGAAATGACGAAACAGAAGATGATCTTGCGGCAGACGGCACTCTTGCAAGAGAAAACCATATGGCTCTGCGTATCAAAGAAGCACTTAAAGATAACAAAAAAGTCCTTGCTGTAACAGGCGGATTCCACAGTTTGGGACTTTATGAGCTTTTGAAAAGTGATAATATCCAAAAAGAAAAGCTTCACAAGCTCTCTCAAAAAGATGAAGGCTGTTTCCCTGTAGCTTATTCTTATGAAGCAGCAGACGCTCTCAGTGGATATGCCTCTGGTATCCAGCGTCCTTATTTTTATGATTGCGTGATGAACAAGCTAATCCACTGCGATGACCCGGCAGGTGTTTACAGCGACACAGTTCTTGACCTGCTCATAGGTACAGTGAGAGCCTGTGATAAACATGATATCCCAGTGTCAATGGCTGACGCTTCCGCAGCGCAGTCTATGATGAGTGGACTTGCCGCACTTCGTGGCTGTCATGAATGTGGACTTTACGAGCTTGAGGACGCCATAACCTCGTCATTTATCAAGGGAGAGAAAACAATATCCTCCGCCCTGCCTATCGACCTTATGCACAAACTTGCCACAGGCGACAAGACAGGTCATATAGGTGATATAAACCACGTTTCTCCGCTTATCGCTGATTTTGAAGAACAGTGTAAAAGGTTTCGACTTAAAATAAAAACAGTAACCCCTAATAAGACGGAAGTTTCACTTTTTACCACTGCAAACGGCATGGAACTAAGCAGATTTTTCCATAGAATGGTGTTTCTAGGCACAGACTTTGCCCAGCGAACAAAAGGACCTGATTTGCATAGGCGAAAAGACAGAAGCCGTGTCCGTGAAGAATGGGTATACAAAAAAGTTCCTGCCACAGACGTTGCTCTCATAGACCATACTGCCGACGGCTTCACCATTGAAGAAGCCTGCCGCACCTGTGCTTCAAGAACACTTCGCCATGAAAAGCACTGTGATGTTGCGGCGCATATCCTTGTGGACTGCTTCCAAATGGGCTTAGAACTCTCTGATGATGACAAAGCTTGTGCCGAGAACATTCTTAACTCAGACGGTGACTTTTTCTCTGTAGGCAGAGGTATAAGGCATTTTATCACTCTTATGGAACTCCAACAACTTTATAATACCGAGTTTTCCGCCGCAGAAAATTGTGCAAAGCGGTGCATGACAAGGATAATCACAGCACTGCCTGATATGGCGTCGGTGAAAGACGACCACATTGCAGAATGTGCAGCGATAATGTACGCAATGCAGAAAGCTGTCACTGACGGCTTTAGAGAATATCGTCATGACTATGAAAACGCCATGCTTTCCCTCTGCGGCAAATCTGATAAAGACCCATTTGTTTACGGCACAGCACTTGGCATACTTTATGCCTTTGACCCCCACCGCCGCAAGCTTGCTGAACAGGCAATGTCAAGCTATCTCAAAGGCGACAGGAATGTTCAGATACAAGGAGCGGAGTTTCTTCACGGACTTTTCAATGCCGCCCGTGATATCATCATGACGGACGATTCTTTCATCAGAATGACAGACACGCTTATCTGCGGACTTGACTATGACGATTTTATAGAAATACTTCCCTCCATGAAGCTTGCTTTCAGTTGTTTCACTCCATATGAAATACAGCAAACAGCCACCGCTGTCGCAAAGCTTTATGACTCTGACAGTGCTGAGCTTCTTGTGGAAAAACCTATAAACGAAAGGCTATATAGCTTCGGTAGGGAAATAGATAAAGAGATAGTTAAACTTTTGTCTGAGGAGGAAAAGCCATGACAGATGAAAACAAAGCCATATTCGTCAACCGCTGGCGGCTCGTGCTGGGCGGAATGTCTGACAAAAGCCTTTCCTTTACCGGTGACAAAGCAGAGATAATAACGTTTCAGGATATGGAAAAGCTACTCGATTATCTCTATAGCCGTGCGCAAGGTGACGATGTAAGGGACGAGAACAGCAGGCAAGGCGGTCAGGGTGGCAGTGTGCTAAACGCCGCAGAATGGATAACAAAAGTCAGAACGCTTTTTCCAAAGCAGACCGCCGAGGTGCTTGAACGTCAAGCTTTGGAAAGGTTCAACATGACCGAGCTTCTTACCGATAAAAAGGTTCTTGAAGAAATGAAGCCTGATATAGCGCTGCTTAAAACTATCATTCAGCTCAAACATCTCATGAACGGCGAGGTGTTGCAGGCGGCTTTAAAAATAGCAAAACAGGTGGCAGACGATATCAAACAAAAGCTTGATATGACCATAAAGCGAAGCCTTACAGGCAGGCTTGATAAAAACACATCGTCAGTTATGAAATGCTCTGCAAACCTCGATTTCAAAAAGACTATCCGCCGAAACCTGAAAAACTATGACAAAACAAGCAACCAGCTTATACTTAAAGATATCTATTTCAGTGGACGTGTGAAAAAGCATAACAAAAAGCGCATTATCATAGCCATAGACGAAAGCGGTTCAATGCTCGGTTCAGTCATCTATAGTGCAGTAATGGCGCAGATAATTTCCGAACTGCCATTTGCAGAGGTGAAGCTCATCATATTTGATACAAGCATCGTTGACCTCTCAGACCATGCAGACGACCCTGCTCAGACAATAATGAGCGTTCAGCTTGGGGGAGGAACGGATATTGCAAAAGCCCTTACCTACTGCGAAAGCCTTATCGTTACGCCGCGTGACACTTGCGTTATCGTTGTAACAGACCTCTACGAGGGTGGCAGTGAAGCACAGCTTATGAACGTCAGCAAAAATATAATCACAAGCGGAGCACATCTCTCATTCCTTACCGCCCTTGATGAAAATGCCGACCCTGCCTATGACAAGGCGACAGGTCAGAAGCTTGCAGATATGGGCTCATTCGTTGGCGGTCTTACCCCTGATAAGCTTGGGGATTACATCGGAAAAATATTTGCATAGGAGATGACATCTTGGACGTAATCGATAAACAGCTTGGCATTGCAAACGAACAAACGCTTATTGAGCTTTCAAACAAGGGCATTTACAAACGTGCGTTGAAGGAATCCAAAAACATGACCCTTTCGGCTGAAAAAATCCATGAATGTTACATAGTAAAATTAGACGGTGAAACCTGCACCATAAAATCACCTCTTGATGAAAGTCAATGCAGTTGTGTTTCAAGAGGAATGTGCAGGCACATTATCACAGCCATACTGCTTTTGAAAGCACAGCTTTCACAGTACGACGGCGAGGATATCACTCCAGAGGTCATAACCTCCGAGCCTGAACAAGCAGAAATTGAACTCCCCGAGCAACCTGAAATAAATTCGCTTTCTCAGGATACCCAGAAAAAGATAAAAGGATGCGCCGAACAGTGCATAAAAATAATGTCTGGAATATTTACCAGAGGCCTTGTAAGAACCGAAGAGAGCGACCCCGATAATTTTGAGCTTGCCGCAGTTTCCTGCCACGCTTTGAGAATGGCTGAGGCAGAAAGACAAATGCGTGAACTTGGCAGCCGACTTAAAGACTGTGTTTCAAGGCGAGCTTCATTCAGTCCGCAGGTATTCACTCACAAAATGTTTGAATATGCTGACAGCATGAACAAGCTTATAAAAGCCGACATCACAGAAGAAATGCTCGGCACCTTCCGCAGAGAATACACCGACTATGAGGGGACGCTCCAACTCCTGCCTATAGGCACAAGAAATGTCAGTGGCGAATACACTGGCTGTATCTACTATTTTCTAAATATAGACAGAACTTCGCCCCAGCGTTTTTTTACCTACAGCGATCTGCGCCCCACGTTCTATGAAAAAAAGTCAAGACGATTTGCCGAAAGCACAACTGTATGGGATCTTGACAGCTCTCTAAACAGCTATATGTGCACAGAGCTGAAGCTTGAAAACGCCAAGGTGAGCATGGGGCATTTGTCCTCATCGTCAAAGACCAACGCCATATGCGCAGGTCCTGCACAGCTAAACTGTTTTGCCCTCCGTGAGCTTATTGTCAGCGACTTCAAAGAGCTTGCGGAAAAGATCTCCGCAAACAAAAGCAACGAGGAGACCGACCGGCTTTATTTCGTTCACCCAAAAGAGTGCGTCGCTTCATATTTTGACAAGCACACTCAACAGCAAATATTCATTATAAAAGACGGCTGTGATAGACAAATATCTGTCACCGCAAAATACACAGCAGAAAATCGTGAATTTATTTCCACGCTTGAAACCATAGGTGGCAAAATGCTAAAAGAAAAGCACAAAAACTACGTCCTGCTGGCTCAAGGATATATCGACCACGGCAGGCTAACGCTTTTCCCAATAGAGGTCTATGATTTTATTGATCCGCCTGACAATGTTCCTGTACCTGTCGAGAATGATATAGACCAAGACTATGGAATGTGTAGCGAGCTTCTTGACGCCACCGAAGAAACCGACAAGAGGATAGTCACGGCAATGGAGTGCGGAGTGAACTCTGTTATCGCAGACGAACACGCTCAAAGCATACGCCAGTGCGGACTTGAAGAACTTGCAAAACGCTATGAATGCTTCACAAAGCTGTGCGAAAATGCAATACACACCACCGCAGACAAAAGCCTTGATATCTTCACTGCCGCAGGCAACACAATGCGGTATATCAGACTTTGCACACAAAAATTAGCACTGTTCAGTGCGATAAATAATATGGAGGAGAAAAAATGATCTACAACGAAAGCACCAAAAGCTTTATAAAGCTTGAAACCGCCCTAAAGGAGCTTGGTTTTGACCAGCAGACCATAGACCTTGCCCTTGAATATCTTGACATCACAAAGCCAAGAAACAATGACCTGATGAGAAAAATTACAACAAAATACTATCCAAAACTCATGCAGTATAGTTATCGTGAAAAGCTTATCAAAGCTGTAAAAAGTGAGATATCAGGTTCAGATAGTGAGGAGCTTAAAGACCGTTATATTATTTTCAGTTCAATGGCAACGGGTCCATATTTCCGATATATGACAGATGCGCTGTCTGGCAATGCCTATATATATTCCGAAAACAAAGCCATGTATATGAAGCCGCTCACTGATTTTTATGGTGAGAACGCAGAAGCAGTCTGGATATCAACAGAGATCTCAAACCGCTCAAATGATTCTATCAGCGTTTTCACTGTAAATCATCCTATCTATTCCGCAGACGATGCCATAAGAACATTCAACTTCGTTAGCCCTGACGATATCATAGCACAGCTTCTCCTTTGCGTTTACGCATTGGACGCAACCGAGCTGCCTAAAAAGAACCTGCTCGGCAAAACAAAAATTCCTGATACAGCCGCAATTGCCATAAAAAAGCTTTGCGAAGTGGTCGAAAAAAAGCCTAAAACAACTACAGCCGTTTTCTGTCTTTTTCTTGCCGCATATGCAGAAGCGTCATATTTTGTAAAAGAATACCGTGCATTTTTTGATAAGAACATTGTGAAATACTGCGACGATCTTACCCAAGGGCTGATATATATGAAGCTTTCCACCACCAGGGTATTCGACCTTATCGAAGCTCAACCACAGTGTCTTACAGATAGATACATTCTACACTTTGTCAAATCACCTGACAAAAATGGGAATTATCCAGCGCAAATGGTAAAGCTCGCAAAAGATCACCCACAGCTTTTCATAGAAACAATGAAAAACGCTCCATTTGACACAGCGATCACAATGGAGAAAATGCTCAAAGCCACCGACCCTAAATATAACGCAGAAGCAATTGGTCTTAAAGCTACCCATCAGGAACGTATCGCCAAACTTATTGCCGAACATTTCAAGCACAGTGACGAGATATACGCATATATCATGGGCAAAGCAGAAATAGACACGATACTCCCCTTTGCAGACGAAGAAGCCTGCGAGGGCAGACATAAGAAAATATACTATATTGTTGCATATGGAGAGGACGATTTTATTATCCGCTGTATCGCCGCCCTTTCCATAGGAGCGTCTAAAGATACAAGTGATCCCCTCCAACTTATAGGCAACGATCTTTATTATAACACCGAGTTCATCGTCCGTGCAATGGTAAGATCAGGTCTACCGATAGATATAATTATAAGATCCCTTGGCTGGCAAATAGAAAGCTCTTACTGTAAAGAAGTCATCATCAAAAAGATAACCGCTATCATGCCAGAAATTAAAGACAAAGCCACCATTATTGACGTAAGCAAAATGGCTGTGTCCAGCCGACTTTTGTATATAAGGCTTCTTAATATCGCAGACAGCAACAAGTACAAAGACGAATTTTTTGCCCTTTGTGACGATAACAGCAAGGTAATAAAAGCAGAGCTTGTGAAAGTTATATCCGCCCACAAGGATTGGCACGATGATGTTTGCAAACTTCTTGCTCAGAAAAAATCAGCCAAGCGTGAAACTGCACTTATGATAATTGAAAATCAGGGTGCTGACGCCTACCGCACAGAGCTTGAAAAAGCCTATGCCACAGAAAAATCCGACAAACTAAAATCGAAAATATCTGAACTTTTGGGCAGCGAAGCAAAGCCTGCCGAAATATCAGATGAAGACCTTGTGACCGCGCTCACCAAAGGCACAAAAAGCAAGAAAGTTCTCTGGCTTTTTGAACAGCCTTTTGCACCTATTCACTTCACCGATGATACAGTCACAGAGGATATCTATTTGCAGGCTCTCCTGCTTACATATGCAAACGCAGACGAAGGTACCCTCCCACCCAAGGGCAAGGCACTTGCCCAGAAGCTCAAAGCTGATGAGCTTGAAACATTCGCCCTTGAAGTCCTGAGCCGCTGGCTTGAAAAAGGTGCAGAAGCGAAAACAAAGTGGACAATGTATTTTGCGGCCATTTACGGCGGTGATGAAGCAATAAATTGCCTGACGGATTACATAAAAGAATGGTCGAAACAGTCATTAAATATGCGTGTTGCCCTTGCGGTTAAAGCAGTCAATGCAGTAGCTCTGAACGGCAGTTCCTATGCACTTATGACTGTAGACAATATTTCAAGAAAATATAAGAGTCGTGCGGTCAGAGCTGCCGCAGTTGACGCACTTGCCAATGCCGCTAAACAGCTTGGCTTGACAACGCAGGAGCTTGCGGACAAGATAGTACCTGACATGGGCTTTGACGAGAAAATGTGCCGCACCTTTGATTTTGGAAGCAGAAAATTCTCCGTTTATCTCACTCCACAGCTTGATATAGAAATATTCGAGGGTGAGAAAAAGCTTAAAAATCTCCCTAAAATAGGCGTTAATGACGACCCTGTCCTCGCAGAAAAGGCTACTGCTGATTTCAAGGAAATGAAAAAGCAAATGAAAACTGTTGTTGCCGCACAGAAACAGCGTCTTGAATATGTGCTTATGCTTGATCGTAAGTGGACAGCAGAATCTTGGAAAGCTCTCTTTGTAAAAAATCCTCTCATGCACTGCTTTGCGATAGGTCTTATATGGGGTATTTACGAAAATGGCTGCCTTAAAACTTCGTTCCGTTATCTTGACGACGGCAGCTTTACAAACTCAGATGATGATGAGATAGAGCTGTCCGAGGTTATGCAGATAGGGCTTGTTCACCCGCTGGAGCTTACTGAGCATGAAAAAGAAGCTTGGCTGGAACAGCTTGATGATTACGAGATAGT
>NZ_FR890771.1:9580-18500 GCF_000435935.1 Ruminococcus sp. CAG:57
CATTCGACCAGCTAAAAAGAAAGGTATACAAAGTAGCGGAAAGCGATAAGAATAAGACCGCCTGCGAGATCTTCAAGAATACCGAGATAACGAACACCACTCTAGTCAACCGCATGACCAAAGCAGGCTGGTATAAAGGTCAGGCACAGGACGCAGGCTTTTTCTATGAGTTCATAAGAAATGATATCTCAGGCAAGGAGAAAGATCCCGACGGCAAGCTCGTCAACATAGGCATGACCGCCGAGCTTAAATTCTCAGGAACATACATCGGCTATTACGAGATAGAGGACGTGACCGTGGAAGAGCTTTACTTCCGACTTCCCGATGCTGCATACAATGACAACATGAAACTTGGCGATGTCAATCCAAGATACTACAGCGAAGTTGTCTTACAACTTAAAAAAGCTATAAACAAGTAGGCATAACAAAAGGCAGTTCTGATTTTTTCAGAGCTGCCTTTTACTTATTTATTTTCCACAGGAAGTCCGTGATCTCCTGCAATGTGTCTGCCTGCCCTGTTCACACAATATATGCAAACAGGAACTATATACAAGCAAGCCGCTATCCATGCCGCCTGATCTGTGAAGCAGATTGCAAGATAACCGAATTTCGGCACAAATATCATACTTACAGAAATTCGAGCTATCATTTCCGTCACTCCTGAGAATATAGCAAGTCCAGAATATCCAAGACCCTGCGTACACATTCTGCAAGTGTTGAGTATACCTAGCGTCCAATAGAAAAAGCCTGCATAGAAAAGATATTTGGCTGAAGCAGTAAGCACTGCTGCGTCTGACTTATTCACAAAGATAAGCGAAAGCTCTCTGCCGAAGAATATAAGTACAATACCGGCTATTACTCCATATGTCATGCCAACGCCAACTCCAATGCGTATACCCTTTTTGATACGCTTGAGATTTCCTGCACCGAGATTTTGGCTTGCAAAAACAGATGCACCTGTTGCAAAAGCGTCATAAGGACACATTGTGAACTGCTTTATCCTTGCCCCAGCAGTGAATCCTGACACATAAATGCTTCCAAGCTTGTTGTTAGCTGACTGCATGACCATTGAGCCGATAGCCGTTATGGAATATTGAAGTCCCATAGGAAAGCCCATTATTATAAGGTTCAGCACCGCAGGCTTTGACATCACTCTGTCCTCTTTTGAAAGCTTAAGCACGTTTACCTTTTTCATAATAAATACAGCACATAGTATTCCGCTTATCGCCTGAGCAACGACCGTAGCGATAGCCGCACCCATGCAGCCCCACCTGAACACGATAACACACACAAGGTCAAGTGCAATGTTCAAAACCGTTGATATAGCAAGAAATACAAATGGCGTTTTGCTGTCGCCAACAGAACGCAATACGCTTGAAAGCAGGTTATACAAAAGTGTGAACGGTATGCCAAGAAATATCACCAGAAGATATTTATATGCGTCGTCAAAAATATTCGACGGAGTTGAAAGAAGCTTCAATATCTCACTACAAAGCACCGCACAAACTGTGGTCAACACAAACGCAGTAACGGCGGTTATAACAATAGAATTGTAAAAATACTGTTTCAGCTTTTTTATGTCCCCTGCTCCGAAATGCCTTGCAATAGGCACTCCAAAGCCGCAGGCTGTTCCCATGCAGAAACCAAGCACCAAAAACTGCACACTGCTTGAAGCTCCGACACTTGCAAGAGCGTCAGAACCAAGAAATCTTCCCACGATGGCAGCGTCAATAAGATTGTATGTCTGCTGCAACAAATTTCCTAAAAGCAGAGGAAGCGCAAAGCTCATTATAAGCTTGAACGGACTGCCCGTTGTCATGTTTTTTGTCATTACTTTTCCTCCAAAAATCTAACTGTTACATTTATCATCTTTAATTTTTACTATCACATTCTATCATCAATATATGAAAAAATCTATAACACAAATTAAATTTACTTTTGTGATTTTAAACAAATATAATAACAAAAAACATACATATTGCACATAAAAAAGGCAAGCATATTTCAGCCTGCCTTTGTGTAGCTTACGCTTTATACGTTAAATCTGAAAAGAACGATATCGCCGTCCTGCATAACGTAATCCTTACCCTCAAGACGAACAAGACCCTTTTCCTTAGCCGCCATCATAGAGCCACAGCTCATAAGATCGTCAAATGAAACAACTTCAGCTCTGATGAAGCCCTTTTCAAAGTCAGTGTGTATCTTTCCTGCCGCCTGTGGAGCTTTAGTTCCCTTTTTGATAGTCCAAGCTCTTACCTCAGGTTCGCCTGCTGTCAGGTATGAAATAAGACCAAGAAGTGAATAGCCCTCCTTGATTATTCTGTTAAGACCTGAAGTTTCAAGACCGAGGTCTGCAAGGAACATTTCCTTGTCCTCATCGTCCATGTCAGATATCTCAGCCTCTATCTGCGCGCATATCGGGAACACAGCCGAGCCTTCGGCTTTTGCAATCTCGCAAACTTCCTTGTAATGCTCGTTGCTTTCGATATTGTTTCTGAAATCATCTTCGCAAAGGTTAGCCGCATAGATAACAGGCTTAAGTGAAAGAAGCGGTGTTTCTTTAAGTATCTCCAGCTCGTCCTCTGTCATGTCATAAGAACGTGCAGGCTTGCCGCTTTCAAGATGCTCTTTGAGCTTTTCAAGGAACTCTACAGCGGAAGTAAGAGATTTGTCGCCTTTCATTGCCTTTTTAGTTCTGTCAAGCTTTCTCTCGATAAGCTCAACGTCAGAGAAAATAAGCTCCAAATCTATAGTTTCAATGTCTCTGCGAGGATTGATAGAGCCGTCAACATGAATGATGTTAGGGTCGTCAAAACATCTTACAACGTGAACGATAGCGTCCACCTCTCTTATGTTTGAAAGAAATTTGTTTCCAAGTCCCTCGCCCTTTGAAGCACCCTTTACAAGACCTGCAATGTCAACAAATTCAAGTGTTGCAGGAGTAAACTTTACAGGGTGATACATCTCAGCCAGCTTGTCAAGTCTTTCATCAGGCACCGAAACAATGCCCACATTCGGTTCGATCGTGCAAAACGGATAGTTCGCAGATTCTGCACCCGCATTTGTGAGTGCATTAAAAAGTGTTGATTTTCCTACGTTAGGAAGTCCTACCATGCCAAGTTTCATATCAATATACGCCTTTCGTTAAAATTTTACGCCATCATGGTCAAAATCATCTTCATCATCATCAAAGTTATAATCATCATAATACTCGTCAGGGTCAAAATGATCGTTACAGCCACCCTTGTCTATCTTGTTGTTACAACCGATAGTAACGCCTTTCTTGATAGGCGAAACAAACAGACCAATTATAACGCCAAGGAGAAAAAGTGCAAGGCCTTTCCAAAAATAGCTTACTGTGCAGTTATTTTCAGTATCGCAGTTTTCTTCAAAAATATCCATAATAATACCTCCGTCTATTCTACTGATTTTAAAGATTCTACCATATCTATCTTTTTAAGCTTGAAATGAAGAACCAAATTAACTATAAATGCAAATGCCAATGTGAGCAATGCACCAAGCACATACGCCCACCAAACAAGCTGTCTGTTGAACAGCACAAGGTCGACCTCAGAAGTTATCACAACAAAATAGTGCAGTATCTTTCCTGCCACAAGACCCACGATAATGCCCACAAGCGTCGATATCAGATTTTCTCTGTAAATATACGCTGAAGTCTCACCATCATAGAATCCAAGCACTTTTATTGTCGCTATCTCACGAACACGCTCAGTTATGTTTATGTTTGCCAAATTGTAAAGCACCACAAAAGCCAAGCCTCCCGCACAAACGATGAGCAAAATAACGATAGCGTCAAGACTGTCCACTGAATTAAGGAAACCTCTGCTTGAATCATTTTTAAAGCTTATTCCATAAAACTCGTCATTTGAAATAAGCTGTTCCTTGAAAGAGTTTTCATCAGTGTCTTTCTTTAGGTCAATAAAAGAAAGATTATAAACAGGCTTCTCACCGTATACACTTTCAAAATCATCAGGAGTGATGTAAATATAATGCAAAGCATAGTTCTTGCTTACTCCGCCTATCTTGAACTCTTTCTCCTCATGACCACTGAGCTTTATAGTAATAGTGTCACCCGTTTTCAGGTCAAGAAGCTTTGCAAGCTTTTGTGTTATGATAACAGAACCGCTTTTCACTTCAAGGTTTGATCCATTCTCAGCAGATACAAGATCGATATAATCTCCCATATTTTCAGGAGATTTCGGCACGATCATAGAAACAGACTGGTTTTCACTTTCATTTTCTGCAATGCCATCTGTACTCTGCATAAGCATAGATTTGTCTACCTGTGGGATACTGCTTATCTTGTCCTCCAATTGTTTCTCGTCAAAATCGGCTGAATTAAGTACCGCAATACCATCATACAGAAATATCTCATTGAATTGCTTTTCGGCAATAGTCTTTATAGAATATTTCAAACCAAAACCCGTGACTATCAGCGCCGTACAGCCTGCCACTCCCACGATTGTCATAAAGAAACGCTTTTTATATCTCAGCAAATTTCTCACAGTGACCTTTGCAAGAAAGTCAAGCCGATTCCATATAAGATCCACACGCTCCAGCAAAACACGCCTGCCATTCTGCGGTGGCTTTGGACGCATAAGCTGTGACGGCTGCGACTTTAGTTCTTTCATGCAGGCATAAAGCACCGCCGAGCAAGTGCAAATAACCGACACCACCAAGCAAAGCACCATATAAACAGGCTTAAACGGTGTGTCAATATCAGGAATGTTATATAAAATATTATAGCAACTATAAATTATCTTCGGAAAGATCTGCAATCCAACAACAACGCCTATGCAGCTTCCTGCTGATGCCGCTGTTGCTGCATAGAAAAGATACTTTCCGGCTATTCTTGCCCCACTGTATCCTAAAGCCTTGTATGTACCTATCTGCGTTCTCTGTTCCTCTACCATTCTAGTCATTGTGGTCAGACATACAAGCGCCGCCACAAGAATAAAGAACACAGGAAACACCTTTGCAATAGAGTCGACCTTCTGAGCGTCCCCATAAAAGGAACTATAATCAGAGCTAGCCTCAAATCTGTCATACTGATAGAATGCAGGCGTTTTCACGGCTTCAAGTTCTTTTTTCGCTACGGCTATCTCATCTTCTGCCGCCGCAAGCTGACCATTATATTCATCAAAAGCCGCCGTACTTCCTGTCTCTTTGTCTTGAAGAAGCTTTCCTGCCACTTCTTCAAGCTGTTGTGCTTTTAAAAGCTGTGACCTTGCAAGATACTTTGCACTAGAACCACTCTGTTCAGCCTTATCATAAGCCTCCTGAGCTTCCTCAACCGACTTCTGCGCCGTTGTCAAAAGCTCCGTAAGCTGATTTTCGTCGCAGGCAAGCGCCTGTTTCAAGATGTCAACTTTCTCCTGAGCGACATCAATACTGTCCTGAGCGTCACTGCTTAGTTTTTCAAACCTTGCGTTCACACTGTCCTCAAAAAACTCCACCGCCTGAACGCTCTTATCTTTCACAGCCTGCTTGTACTCGTCGGAAAACGGGTCAAGCTCGTCAGTGCCTTTGAATTTCACATAAAGCTCAGTGTAATAATCGCACACAAACTCGCTCTCAGGCACAAAAACGTTGCTTACCACAGTTCCGTTGCCCACTGTGGTCGCATCACGCTCATAGCCGATATAAAGCGGTGAAGCCACAATACCAACTATCCTGTATGTGTCAGTTGCCAAAGTATCAGTTATATTTTTTGACGAGTCAGGCTCGTTGATCTTTATCTCTCCGCCCAACTTAAAGGTGTTAGGTGAACTCATTTTTACCTCTACTGCGCACTCGCCTTTTTTTTCAGGAAGCCTGCCCTCTAGTAAAACAGGCTTATCAAGATTATTAGGGCTGTTCTCATCAACAACATTGTTGAAGGACATGAATTTCAGCACAAGGTTTTGATTTTCATGATAATAGAAAACGTCCTTAGAATATCCCGCCATAACGCCCTCAACGTTCTCTGCTTTTTTCACAGCCTCAACGTCCTCAGACTTAACGCCTATAGACGACATTAACTTAATATCCATAAGTCTGTTATCACTGAAATATTTCTCCGCCGTGTCTATCATATCAGGCATAGTCGCCTTGATACCAGAGAAAAATCCACAGCCAAGAAGAACTATCAGAAAAATAGAGAGAAATCTGCCCAACGAGTGACTTATCTCTCTGACAGTATCCTTTTTCAATGCACTTTTCATGACAGACCTCCCCTTTGTAATATCATTCTTCCCCGTCACTATCCGAAAAATCATCAAGACCTATCCTGCCCGATAGAATAAAATAAACAATCGCCGCAAGGACAAAAACGACAGGAGCAAAAATTATAATAGCTTTTTTAGCCCACTCAACCCCCAACGCTCCCGCAAGCATAAGACCCAGCACTCCTGAGATATCAAAAAACAAGATACAAAAATACGTCCTAAGTGCCGATACCGCAGGTGCAGTGTCCCCATCGGGGTCAGCTTTATCACTGAAAATATTTATCCTGCCTGCTGAAAACACAAGCAGAATAAACACCGCCATAGTAAGAAGACTTAGCACAAGATCCACCACATAAGGCTTTGTCCTGCCTGCCGTCATGCCCACTATCAGCACAAAGCAATCACACCCCATGCAGAACATTAGAGCCGCCGTATTTACCACCGTAAGCACTAGCTGAAAAGGCGTAAAAGGAACTTTTTTCATTTTATCTTAATCGCCGAACATTTCCTTAGAAAGCTTGCCAAGCTTCTCACAGCCGTCGATTATCTGTTTGTCTGTAGGAGTTGAGAAGTTCAATCTGAATGAAGCTGTCTTGTCAGACTCGCTTACCATGAAAGCATTGCCCGGAACAACGGCTACCTTATATTCTGCAACAGCCTTTTTGCAGAAACCAGTCATGTCACTGCCTTCCGGAAGAGTACACCAAATGAACAGACCGCCCTCAGGTCTTGTGAACTTGATCTGTGAAGAGAAATTCTTCTCGATCTGCTCTATCATAAGTTCGAGCTTATGCTTGTAGATCACTCTCAGCGAAGCAAGATGTGCTTCGATATCATTGTCCTTCATGAAGTTGTAAGCCAGCATCTGCGCCCAGATATTTGTATGTACGTCAGCCACCTGCTTGCAGACAACTATCTTTCCGATTATCTCCTTTGGAGCGGAAATGTAGCCAACTCTGATACCAGGAGCAAGTATCTTCGAGAATGTTCTTGAATACATAACAAGACCGTCCTTGTCCATGCTCTTGATAGACGGGATAGCCTCACCCTTTATTCTCAGGTCGCCGTATGGGTTATCTTCAAGGATCATAACACTGTACTTCTTAGCAAGCTCATATATAGCCTTTCTCTTTTCAAGAGAAGTTGTAAGACCAGTAGGATTCTGGAAGTTAGAGATAATGTAGAATACCTTTACCTTGCCTGTAGCGAAAGCCTCTTCAAGCTCTTTCAGGTCAACTCCGTCTTCATGAAGCGTGATACCCTTAAGCTCAACATTGTAAGACTTAAACGCATTAAGTGAGCCTATAAAGCTTGGAGCTTCACAGCAAAGAATGTCGCCTGGGTCGCAGAGAACTTTACAAGCAAGCTCGTTAGCCTGCTGAGCACCGCTTGTGATGATAAGATCATCTCTCTCAGGATCAAATTCACCCTTCTTTTCAAGCTCTTTCTTAAGGAGATCTCTCAGCGGAGTGTATCCCTCTGTAAGGCTGTACTGGAGTGCGCCGATAGGATTTTCCTTGAATATCTCTTCTGATATTCTATTAAGCTCGTCCACAGGGAATGCCTCAGGAGAAGGATTGCCTGCCGCAAATGAAATTACCTCTGGGTCAGAAGTAAATTTAAGTATCTCTCTGATAGCAGAAGCCTGCAGATGAGAAACCTTTTCTGAAAACTTATAAGTCATAACTTTTTTACCTCTTTTTCTTAAAAATACATAATATGATTATATCACATTTTTCCTATAAAATAAAGTGTTTACACAAACTTTTTTTAGTATTAGCACCCTAAGCTCTATTTTTGTGCAATTTAAACAACTGCATATCCACCTGACATATGGACAAACCGTAATAAAACCCACCATAACAGCATAAGATCATATAAAAACAAGTCAGAAAGCAGGTTGACAGATGAAAAGACAAGGCTTTATAAAAGGCTCAGCAATATTGCTTGCAATGGTTCTGATAACAAAAATTCTGGGACTTCTCTATAAGATACCTCTTACTAATCTTCTGGGCGGCACAGGCATGGGATATTTCGCTTCAGCATTCTCAGTTTTCACACCAGTTTTCGCAATAGTCGTTTCAGGTATCCCCTCCACCATGGCTCGCCTTACCGCTGAAAACTATGCCCTTGAACGCTTTTCAAATATGCGTCATTCCAAGCGAACTGCATTTTTCCTTTTCACGATCATCAGCGCAGCCGCTGCCGCAGTAATGATACTCACCTCAGATTTTCTGTCACGCAATGTAGTCGGCGAGCCAAGTACAAAATATGCTCTCATGTGCGTTGCCCCATCTATTATTTTCTGTACCATTATGTCAGTGGAACGCGGTTACTGTGAGGGCTTGCAGAATATGATACCGACCGCTGTATCAGAAGTGATAGAAACCCTTTTCAAACTTATCCTAGGTCTTGGTTTCGCCTACGGACTAATGTATCATATCTCCGATATGTATGATAAAACAGGCATGATATTTGGCACAGCCTATGAAAACTCACGTCAGGCAGCCTCCGCCGCACTTCCATTTATAGCTGCCGCAGCTATCCTAGGTTCGTCCATAGCCTCTGCGATCGCCTGTCTGTATATTCTCATATCAGGCAAGATCAAAGGCGACAGCATAACAAAGCAAATGCTTCAAGGAGATACCATAACAGACCCCACAGGAGCAACAGCCAAAAAGCTTGTCGTCTGC
>NZ_FR890771.1:18547-18727 GCF_000435935.1 Ruminococcus sp. CAG:57
CACTTATCTCAGTGATAATGACCTTTGCCAACATGATAGATATGCTCACTGTCAATCCGTGTATCAAAATCGCCATGAAAGCTTCTCCACACACATTTGACAGCCTGCTTTCTGATAAGCTCACCACCGATATGCTCCCGAACTTCATTTACGGCTCTTACATAGGACTTGCCGTAACAG
>NZ_FR890771.1:18789-22103 GCF_000435935.1 Ruminococcus sp. CAG:57
CACCGCAATGTTTGGCAAAAGCATACTCCCCTCACTTGCCGAAAGCTGTGCCAAAAATGATAAAAAAGCCATACAGTCAGGCCTTACAAAAATGCTCATCGTCACCAGTATCATAGCCATACCCGCAGGCATGGGCATAGCAGTTTTGTCAGAACCTATCCTGCATTTTCTTTTTGGAGGCCGTGAAACTGAGATACAGGTCTGTATAATGCCAATGTCCATACTTGGAATAGCAGTAATATTCCTTGCCATAGCAACTCCCTGCTTTGCTATCCTGCAAACTCTGGGAAAACCTCACAAAGCCATAATAATTATGTTGACAGGTGGAATTATTAAGCTATTTCTGAACATTATACTTATAAGACAGCCCATAATAAATATATCAGGAGCAGCTATTTCTACTCTTGTATCAGAGGTTTTCATATGCGCCCTATCCGTACGCTCAGTTTGCAAAATGACGGATCTAAAACCAAAAGTGAGCGAAATTTTCGTAAAGCCCACCTACGCCGCTATCATGTGCAGTGTGACAGCTGTTTTGTCACACGAAACACTTACGAAAATAGCCAATTTGCAAATAAATCATAGATTTGTGACCCTTTTTTCTATAGGAATTGGTAGCACAATGTACTTTTTTTGTTTATATTTATTGTGCGAAACGCCGAAAAATATTGTAAATTACATATTTTCAAAAAAAAATCCGCAAAACCCTTGAAATTTTGAGCAAAATGGTTTATTATTAATAAGCACCCTTTTGGAAAGGTAATGATGTAATGAGCGATAAAATTAAGGAATTGCTTGCTAAAGACAGCTTTGATATCAATGATCTTGCGGATATCGTGGTAATTCTCAGAAGCGAGAACGGCTGCCCGTGGGATAAGGTCCAGACCCATAAGTCTATCAAGAAAGATTTTCTTGAAGAAGTCTATGAGGTCATGGAAGCAATTGACTGTGACTCTCCTGAAATGATGAGAGAAGAACTTGGCGACGTTCTTTTGCAGGTGGTTTTTCATACAGTTATCGAGACCGAAAACAACAATTTCCGACTTGACGATGTGATAACTGATATCTGTAAAAAGCTTATCATCAGACACCCACACGTTTTCGGAAGCGTAGAAGCTGACAACGTTGAAACAGTGCTTAAAAATTGGGACACTATCAAGAAAGAAACCAAGGGACAGGAAACTTATTCCGATACCCTTAAAAGCGTTCCAAAGAACTTTCCTGCACTTATGAGAGCTCAGAAGTTAAGCAAACGTGCAGCAAGAGCAGGTATCGAGTATGACAATGCTCATGATATCAGCGCACTTGAAAATGCTGTTAAGGCTCTTGAAAACAGTGCTGACAGTGATAAAGCCGTAGTTGCAAAACAGCTTGGCGAGATAATGTTCACTTGTGCTTCACTTGCAAGAAAGCTTGACCTTGACGCTGAAGAAGTGCTGACGGATACAAATAATAATTATATCGAAAAGTTTGAGAAAACAGAAAATGCTGTAAGGCAAAACGGGCAGGATATGACCGCCCTGAGCATAAATGAGCTTGACGCTTATTGGCGAGAGCAAAATGAATGAATAACTTTATTCGTTAAAAATAATTTGGAGGTAAAAACAATGACAAAGGCAGAACTGATCAATCTTATCGCAGAAAAGGGCGATTATTCAAAGAAGGACGCTGAGAAGGCACTTACAACTGTTATTGATTCTGTATCAGAGACACTTGCTAACGGCGAGAAGATCTCACTGGTAGGTTTCGGTACATTCGAGGTTAGAGAGAGAGCTGAAAAGACAGCTATCAATCCTCGTACAAAGGAGCAGATCACTGTTGCAGCTAAGAAAGTTCCTGCATTCAAGGCAGGCAAGGCTCTTAAGGACGCTGTAAACAAGTAATCTAAAGCTTATGCCACTCAGACCTAGCCTGCGGGTTAGGTCTTTTTTACTACAAAGGAGGAAAATATGCGGCTTGATAAATACCTGAAAGTCACAAGACTTATTAAACGACGTACTATTGCAAACGAAGCTTGCGATGCAGGCAAGGTGCTTGTGAACGATAAGATTGCAAGAGCTTCATATGACGTGAAAGTTGGCGACATTATCACCATAAATATGGGTCAGAAGCCTGTCAAGGTGGAAGTTCTCAATGTCACCGAGTATGTAAAAAAAGAAGAAGCAGCCGAGAATTATCGTGTTATCAGCTAAAAAAAGAGGACCGCTCAATGCGATCCTCTTAATTTTTTATCTATTGTGCATTTTATGCATTTGCACTCAGATCATAATCTGACAGATCAATATCAGAGAGATCGTAGTCATCATAATCATCATAATCACCATAGTCATCATAATCTGACTCAAGATCACCCTCTGCATTTACAAGCATATTGTAGACCTCGTCACCAAGAACTTTCTTTACATTAGCAACAAATCCGTCACTGTCACAGCCTGCAAGGTATGTATTCATCTGATCGTCATTTGTCATGTCATAGATCTTGTCGCCTGACGGAACAGTGATGTCAGAAGCCTCTGTCTTATTTCCTGTAACTGCCATTGTAACAAACTGCTTGCCGTTCATGCCAAACTCAACAGAAAGATCAAGCTTATCAGCAGTTGAAGCAGAAGCAAGCTCTACCCAGCCTGATACAGCCTGAGAATCAGATGTACCATTCACATCAAATCTGATAGTACCTGAGAATGCGTCACCCTCTTCTTTAAGGTCTTTGAGAGTCACCTCAGCTTCCATTGTGTCAAAGTTTATGCTCGGTGAAACTGCCATGGTAGGCTCAAGGGAAAGTCCACCGTCAGCAGAAGTCTTGTCAGCGTCTATATCTGAATCAGACGCAGTTTCCATTTTCATTGTGAACTTGCCATTTGTAACACCGTCAACAGTATTTGCAGAACCCTTGAATGATGCACTGCCCTCACTGCCCATGTTAAGGCTAAAATCAACAGCCACAACGTCGTCCTTAAGAATGGTGTAAAGAGTTGCACCCTCGCCGTCTTTTTCAAGGCTAAAGCCCGCAAAATCATCACCGCTGTAGTAAGCGTTAAATGTTGCAGTTTCGTCAAGATTATCGCTTGCAAAAAGTGAATCCATAGAATCAGCATACTGTGAGATTATCTCATCATATGACATACCAAGCTTGTCAGCAACGCCTGCCTTGCTGAACATATCTTTAAGCGTAGCGTCGTCCTTAGCCTTGTCAAGAACAGCCTTAAAAGCAGCCTTTACATCATTGCCTGAGATAGTGTATTCCTTAGTTGTATAGCTGTACTCGTTTCCGTCAATGTCACCAGTCTTTTTCTCGCCGTCAACAGGCTTAGGGA